>NZ_JBWKCJ010000024.1:40357-134676 GCF_056436545.1 Streptomyces sp. NPDC043738
ACAGCCACCAACACACTCTTGGGGAGAGGCGGGAAAACAGACTAAACCGACAGAGAAAACGACACACCCCCCCCCCCCCCCCCCCCCCCCACCCGCCCCCCCCCCCCCCCCCGCGGCCGTTGTCGCGAGGCCGGCGGGCCACCCGATCCGCCGGCCCCGCGGCTACTTGTCGCGGCGGTGCCGGCCATGGGGGGTGGAGCCGGACTCCTCCGTGGCGGCCGGGCCACGGTGCCTGCCGGAGCTTGCGGCCTCGGCGGCCTGGGCGGATGCCTCCTGGGGGCGCGCCTGGGTCGTGTCGGTTCGGGCTTCGGACATGAAGAGAGTCACTCCGTCGGATCGCTTACGGCTTTACGCGTCGGGACCTCGCCCGACGATCGCCGAGGCTGACCCCGAGCGGAACTGTCGGTGGCCGGTCAACCGGCTGCGTGCCCCGGCCCGAAATAGTAACGGGGCCGAAAATCACGCCGCACCGGGTCTACCGTGCCGTGAGAGGTGCCTGCTGCAGGGGTACTGGCCTGCACATTCGAGGATGTGCGGGGGAGTGGTGCGGTTCCCCATCGACGGGCCGCGGATGTGTGGATCTTGTGGAGCGGTTGTCGGCATCCGCCGCATCCGGGACAATCCCCGCGCCGTTCCCGGTGCTTGCCCCGGAAGGGGAGCGCTCCGGCCTCACCGTCCCCTTCTGTTCCACGGCACCCTTGGGACCCACCGCCCTCAGCGCCTGCATGAGGTCCACGGGCCCCACCGGGCCCACCGGCCCCGCCGTCTTCACCGGCCCGACCGGCTCCACGGGGCCGCGCCCCACCGGCTCCAGCGGTATGGCCATCCGCGCCACCCCGCACGGCTCGGCGTCCGTCGCGTACGGCAGCAGCAGTTCGCCGCCCGCCGTCCACCGCCCGGCCCCCGCCAGCCACCCCTCCGGTACGGGGAGTTGGCGCAGCCGCCGCCCCAAGGGCCGCCAGATCCCCAGCCACGTACCGCTCGCCGCGTCCATCCGGAACGCCACCGCGCAGCTCTCCGGCGCCAGCATCTGCCCCGGCTGGACGGCGAACGGGGTCACCGACACGCCACTCCCCGTTCCGCCACCGCCGGGTTCGCGGCCCTCGAAGGCGAGGCCGGCGGGCCGCAGGCACTCCGGGAAGCGCACCGGCAGGCTGCTGCCCAGTACGCCCCAGCCCAGCCGGTCGTACCCAGGGGCATCCGACCGTACGAGCAGCAGCCCGCTGTCGGGGTCGGCGAGCAGCAGCCGGTCGTTGCTGTGCTCGGTGATCTGCAGGAGCGGGCCGGTCTCGCCGCCCCGCCCCAGGTCGACCACCACCGTCTTGGTCCGGCCGTCCAACTCCCGGTCCAGGGCGAGGAGCCGGCCGCATCGGTCCAGCCAGGCGCCGCCCGTACAGCGGCCCGGAATCTCGGCGATCCGCTCGGGTCCGTCCCCGCCGCCGTGCACCAGCCACAGCCCGGTGCGGTGCGGCCCGGGGGCCAGCGCGTAGCCGAGGGTTCCGTCGGGGGCGGGTGGCAGCAGCGTCAGTTCGGGCGCTTCCACGGTGCCCAGCAGAAGCTCACCGGTCCCCGGGTCCGTCGGGTAGAGCAGGCAGAGGGCGAAGCGGTCGGCGACCCGGCGCAGGATCAGCACCCGGCCGTCCGTGAGGGGCAGCAGTTCGCTGTCCGGCTCCTCGGGCTGGCTGCCCGGCAGCGGTACGGCGTACGGCTCGGGTCCGCTCAGCGTCCAGCGCTCCGGGTACCAGCTCCCCGCGGCGTCGTCGTGACGGGCGAGCCGGGCGGCGTACGAGCCGTCGGCGGCGATCGTCAGGGCGGCGCGGCGCGGGCCGGCCAGGGCGGTGGCGTCCTCAGTGGCGCAGATCGTCATCGCTTCGGTCACCTCCAGTCGGCAACCGAAGCTAGTTTTCGCACTTGCGGACGATCATCGCGAGTTGCGGTACTTCACGCATAAGGGTGGCAGTTGTCCGGTTCGCCGGTGCCGGGTGGGGTGGTTGTGCTTGCGGTTTCAAGCGTGCATTGAGTCAGGTCCACCTAACCTTGCCCTGTCCGGCCCTGCCCTTGGAGTACGTGATGTCGGAGCACGCGATGGGCGGCACGCGACTGGCGGCCGTGCCCACGAGGGTGGTCGTCCTCGACGTCGGCGGACTCGACAACGTCGTCTCGCTGGGTATCAAGCCGGTCGGCTACGCCCCCTCGACAAGCTCAAGCCCGACCGCGCCCGCGTCCGTGCGCGTGCACCGGGACAGCCTCGGGCACTGGTGCGCGAGTTTCGTCGTCGCCACCGGACGGGATCCGCTGCCCACGACCGGCCGGGCGATGGGCGTGGACTGGGGCGTCAAGGAGACTGCGTCCGGGACTTCGACCACATCGCGGTGGCGGACTTCCGCCCGAAGTTCCTCGCGAAGTCGACCACGGCCCGTAAGGCGGCCGACGCCGCGATCGGCGGCCGGCAGCGTCCTGGACGATCCGCGGGGCTTCCTGGCCGAGTAGCGGCCGGCCGGGAGAGCGTCCGCACCCGTCACCGCTGCCCCCGTCGCGCCGTTGGCCCCGCCCCCTGTCACGGGCGGGGGGTAACCTTCCCTCCGTGCCCGTACTGTCTGAAGTCCTCACTGCGCTCGACGCCCTCTGGCCCCCCGAGCGGGCCGAAGGGTGGGACGCCGTCGGCACGGTCTGCGGAGATCCCGACGCCGAGGTCCGCCGTGTGCTGTTCGCCGTCGACCCGGTCCAGGAGATCGCCGACGAGGCGGTGAAGCTCGGCGCCGACCTCCTCGTCACCCACCACCCGCTCTATCTGCGCGGCACGACGACGGTCGCGGCCTCGACCTTCAAGGGCAAGGTCGTGCACACCCTCATCAAGCACGACATCGCCCTGCACGTCGCGCACACCAACGCCGACACCGCCGACCCCGGTGTCTCCGACGCCCTGGCGGGCGCCCTGGATCTGCGCATCCTCGGCCCCCTGGTGGCGGACGCGAGCGACCCGGCGGGCCGGCGCGGCCTGGGCCGGATCTGCGAGCTGGCGCATCCGATGACGCTGGCCGAATTCGCCTCGTACGCCGCGGCCCGGCTGCCGGCCACCGCGCAGGGCATCCGCGCGGCCGGCGACCCGGAGCGGGAGATCCGCACCGTCGCGGTCTCCGGCGGCTCCGGCGACAGCCTCTTCGAGGACGTGCGGGCGGCCGGTGTGGATGCCTTCCTCACCGCCGACCTGCGCCACCACCCGGCCTCCGAGGCCACCCAGCACGCCCGGAACGGCACGCTGGCGCTGCTCGACGCCGCCCACTGGGCCACCGAATGGCCGTGGTGCGAGCAGGCCGCGGCCCAGCTCGACGCGGTCTCCGACCGGCACGACTGGGGACTGCGCACGCATGTCTCCCGTACGGTCACCGACCCCTGGACCGCCCACGCGGCGTCCACCCCTCTCTTCACCCCGACGCACACCACAGGAGCCCCACGCTGAACGCCGCGCCCGCCGACCAGATCCGCCTCCTCGACGTCCAGAACCTGGACGTGAGGCTCACCCAGCTCGCGCACCGGCGCAAGAACCTCCCCGAGCTGGCCGAGCTGCAGACCCTGGAGGCCGACCTCACCCAGCAGCGCGACCTGCTCGTCGCCGCGCAGACCGAGGAGAGCGACACCAGCCGCGAGCAGACCAAGGCCGAGCAGGACGTGGACCAGGTGCGCCAGCGCGCCGCCCGCGACCAGAAGCGCCTGGACTCCGGAGCCGTCACCTCCCCCAAGGACCTGGAGAACCTCCAGCACGAGATCGTTTCGCTGGCGAAGCGTCAGAGCGACCTGGAGGACGTCGTCCTGGAGGTCATGGAGCGCCGTGAGGCCGCCCAGGAGCGGGTCGGCGAGCTGACCGACCGGGTGGCGGCCATCCAGACCAAGGTCGACGACGCCGTCGCCCGCCGTGACACCGCGACCGGCGAGATCGACGCCGAGGCCGCCACCGTCACCAAGGAGCGCGAGCTGACCGTCGCCGACATCCCGGCCGACCTCCTCAAGCTCTACGACCGCATCCGCACCAAGGAGGGCGGCGTCGGCGCGGCCCGTCTCTACCAGCGCCGCTGCGAGGGCTGCCGGCTGGAGCTGAACATCACCGAGCTGAACGACGTGCGGTCGGCCCCCGCCGACGCCGTCGTGCGGTGCGAGAACTGCAGCCGGATCCTGGTCCGTACGCCCGACTCGGGCCTGTAGGTCATGGCGCGCACGCTGATCGTCGAGGCGGACGGCGGGTCCCGGGGCAACCCGGGGCCGGCCGGCTACGGCGCGGTCGTCCTCGACCCGGAGACGGGCGAGGCGCTCGCCGAGGCCGCCGAGTTCATCGGCACCGCGACCAACAACGTCGCCGAGTACAAGGGCCTGGTGGCCGGCCTCCGGGCGGCGCACGCGCTGGATCCGCAGGCGCGCATCCAGGTGCGGATGGACTCCAAACTGGTCGTCGAGCAGATGTCCGGGCGCTGGCAGATCAAGCACCCGGACATGAAGCCGCTGGCCGCCGAGGCCAGGGCGGTCTTCCCGGCCGGCCAGGTCTCCTTCGAATGGATCCCGCGCGCGCAGAACAAGCACGCCGACCGGCTCGCGAACGAGGCGATGGACGCCGGCAAGAACGGCAGGCAGTGGGAGCCCCGGGACTCCAGGGCGGCGCTCGCCACCGCCCCCGCGCCGGCCCGCAGCGCCGCGGCCCGGGCCGCCGACGAGGCGGCCGAGGCCGCGGACGAGGTGGCCGCCGCCGCCCCGCCGGCCGGCTGGGGCGCCCCCGACCTCGGCGTACCGGCGACCTTCGTCCTGCTGCGGCACGGCGAGACGGCGCTCACGCCCCAGAAGCGGTTCTCCGGGAGCGGCGGCGCCGACCCCGAGCTGTCCGCCGCCGGCCGCCGCCAGGCCGAGGCGGTCGCCGCCGCGCTCGCCGCACGCGGCACGGTCCAGGCCGTCGTCAGCTCCCCGCTGCGGCGCTGCCGGGAGACCGCCCAGGCGGTCGCGGACCGGCTCGGCCAGGAGGTCCGCATCGAAGAGGGGCTGCGCGAGACCGACTTCGGCGCCTGGGAAGGGCTGACCTTCGGCGAGGTGCGCGAGCGCTTCCCCGACGACCTCGACGCCTGGCTCGGCTCGTCCAAGGCGGCGCCCACCGGAGGCGGCGAGTCCTTCGCGACGGTCGCCCGCCGGGTCGCCGTCGCCCGCGACAAGCTGCTCGCCCGCTACGCCGGCAAGACGGTGCTGCTGGTCACGCATGTCACGCCGATCAAGACGCTGGTCCGGCTGGCCCTGGGCGCCCCGCCGGAGTCGCTGTTCCGTATGGAGCTCTCCGCGGCCTCGCTCTCCGCGGTCGCGTACTTCGCGGACGGCAACGCCTCGTTGCGGCTGCTGAACGACACCTCGCATCTGCGGTAGGCGGGGCGCCCGGTGCGACGGGCGCGTCCCGTAGGCGAGCGATTGCCGCGCGGACACCGGCAGACGGGACACCGGCAGACGGGCCCGGCGCATCGGCCATCCGATGCGCCGGGCCCGTTCGCGTCACCGGGCGCGGCGGCCGTCAGACCGCCAGCGCCGCCGCTTCCAGGGCGAGCCGGCGCACCCGGTCCCAGTCCTTGGCGGCCAGCGCGTCGGCCGGCAGCATCCATGTGCCGCCCACGCAGCCGACGTTGGGCAGCGCCAGATACGACGGGGCGGACTCCAGGCCGATCCCGCCGGTCGGGCAGAAGCGGGCCTGCGGGAGCGGCGCGGCCAGCGACTTCAGATAGGCCGTGCCGCCGGCCGCCTCGGCCGGGAAGAACTTCAGCTCGGTGACGCCCTCCTCCAGCAGGGTCACCACTTCCGAGGCGGTCGAGACGCCGGGCAGGAACGGGATGCCCGAGTCCCGCATCGCGCGCAGCAGCCGCGGCGACCAGCCGGGGCTGACCAGGAACTGCGCGCCCACCGCACCGGCCGCGGCGACATGCTCGGGGGTCAGCAGCGTGCCGGCGCCGACCACCGCCTCCGGGACCTCATGGGCGATGGCCGCGATGGCGTCCAGCGCGGCGGCCGTCCGCAGGGTCACCTCGATGGCGGGCAGTCCGCCGGAGACCAGCGCCCGGGCGAGCGGTACGGCGTCGGCCGCGTCCTCCAGCACGACGACCGGGATGACGGGGGCGAGTCCGACGACCGAGGGGGCGGTGGGCACGGGGGAGGAGGCGCTGGTCACGCCGCCCATAGTGCGCCCATGGAGCCACTCTCCGCAACGACCGTTGCGCATGTTGCAACAGTCATAGGGGCTGCGGCCCTGGGTCCGTCCGCTCCTCAGATGCGCGGCCGCCCCGCCACCAGCCCTACAGCTCCGCCACAGGCCCTATAGCTCCGTCACGATCACATCGATGGACCACGCCGTGCCGCGCTTCGCCGGCGCCTTCGCCTCCACGACGTAACCCAGCCCGCGCAGCGCCTCCACCAGCTCCGCCGGATCCGCCGGCTCCAGCCCCGCGGACAGCAGATCCCGCACCAGCCGCCCCTTGGTCGCCTTGTTGAAGTGGCTGACCACCGACCGCTTCTCCACACCGGCCACGATCTTCGACTGGAGCACCCGGACCGTCGCCGTCCGTCCGGCCACCTCGCCCTTGGGCTTCCACGCCGTGGCGTACGCCGCCGACCGCAGGTCCAGCACCAGCCCGTCCCCGGCCGCCTGCGGCATCACCTCCGCCATCGGCGCCCGCCAGTACGCGCCCAGCGCGCCCAGCCCCGGCAGCTTCACCCCCATCGAACAGCGGTACGACGGGATCCGGTCCCCGAGGCGCACCGCGCCCCACAGCCCCGAGAACACCAGCAGCGAGCGCTCGGCCAGCTTGCGCGCCCGCGCGTCCAGGGACCCGGCCCCGAGCGCGTCGTAGAGCACGCCGGTGTAGATCTCCCCGGCCGGGCGCGTCCCGGCGGTCCGCAGCCCCGCGTTCTTGGCGATCTCACCCCGGAGGCCGTCGCTCAGCCCGAGCACCTCCTGGGCCTTCGCCTCGTCCGCCGCGCACAGCTCGACCAGCTCCTCGAACACCGCCTGGCGTGCGTCGGTCAGCCCCGGCAGCGACAGCGCACCGATGTCCAGCGGCGCCCCGGCTCCCGGCGTGGCCTTCCCTTCGGACGGCGGCAACAGCACGAGCACGGTGTTCTCCTTCACGGCGGTACGGGCGGGGGTGCGGCCCCGGGAAAGCGTATGGCCTGCGGCGGCCGGGTGCGGAACGCCCCCGCGGCCGAGGCCGCCGCGCCCCCCGCCCGCGGAGGCGCTGCTCAGCCCGTGTACACCGCGCCAACGACGCCCGCCGGCCATACGCTCGGTTTCATGCCCCGTCGCCATATGCATGTGACCGACGCAGCCGAGGCCCCGCTGCGCGCCGCGCTGCGTGAGCTGCGCGGAAAGCTGGAGATCCCGGACCACTTCCCGCCCACGGCCCAGGCCGAGGCGGAGAGCGCCGCCCGTGCCCCGCGGATCCCGGCCGCCGACGGCGCGGTGGCGACCGAGCACACCCTGGAGGACGCCACCGACCTCCCCCTGTTCACCATCGACCCGCCCGGCTCCCTCGACCTCGACCAGGCGGTGTTCCTGTCCCGGCGGACCGGCGGCGGCTTCCGCGTCCACTACGCCATCGCCGATGTGGCCTCCTTCGTGACACCGGGCGGCGCCCTGGACGCCGAGGCCCACCACCGCGTGACGACCCTGTACTTCCCCGACGAGCGCGTTCCGCTGCACCCCTACGCGCTGAGCGAGGGCGCCGCCAGCCTGCTGCCCGACCAGGACCGCCCGGCCGTGCTGTGGCAGCTCGACCTCGACGCGGAGGGCGCGCTGACCGCCACCTCGGTGCGCCGCGCCCTGGTCCGCTCCCGGGCCAAGCTGGACTACGCGGGCGTCCAGCGGGTCCTGGACGACGGGACGGCCGAGGAGCCGCTCGCCCTGCTCCGTGAGATCGGCCTGCTGCGCGAGGAGCAGGAGGTCGCCCGGGGCGCGATCTCCCTGCACGTGCCCGAGCAGGAGATCGTCGAGCACGACGGCCACTACACCCTCGAATACCGCGCCCCGCTGCCGGCCTACGCCTGGAACGCGCAGATCTCCCTGCTCACGGGCGTGGCTGCGGCCGAGCTGATGCTCGCCTCCGGTACCGGCGTGCTGCGCACCCTGCCCAGAGCCCCGGACGGCTCGGTCGCCCGGCTCCGCCTCACCGCCCGCGCCCTGGGCATCGACTGGCCGCACCACACCTCCTACGCCGCGCTGATCCGCACCCTCGACCCGCGCCGCGCCACCCACGCCGCGTTCCTCCAGGAGTGCACCGCCCTGCTGCGCGGCGCCGGCTACACCGTCTTCGACGGCACCCCGCCCACGGCCTCCGAGGTGCAGCACGCCGCCGTCGCCGCCCCCTACGCGCACGCCACCGCTCCGCTGCGGCGGCTGGTCGACCGCTACACCTCCGAGCTGTGCCTGGCCGCCTCCGCCGGCGAGGAGCCGGCCGACTGGGTGCGCGCCGCGCTGCCGGCGCTGCCGGGCGAGATGGAGTCCGGCATCCAGCACGCCAACCGGGTCGAGCGGGCCTGCGTCGACCTCGTCGAGGCGGCGCTGCTGCGCGACCGGGTCGGCGAGACCTTCGAGGCGCTGGTCGTCGAGATCCAGGAGAAGGACCCCACCCAGGGCACCGTCCACCTCTACGACCCGGCCGTCATCGGCCCGGTCGACGCCGCCTCGAACGGCCCCGAGCTGCCCCTGGGCCACCGCATCCGGGTCCGCCTCGCCGAGGCGGAGCCGGGCCGCGAACCGGTCCGCTTCACCCCTGCCTGACCGCCTCGGGGGTACCCGGTGCCTGGGGTGTCCCCGGCGCCCCGGGCCCCTCGTCGCGCGCCGCCGTCACCGCAGCCCGCACGGCCGCCACCGCGCCCCGCGCGTCATCGGCGTGGAACCGCACCGTCCGCACCGTCTCCCGCCGCCCCAGCAGCGTCGCGGTCTCGACCGGCTCGGCCAGCTCCACGGTCACCGACGTCTGCCCGCCGACCGCCAGCTCCACGACCCCGGCCCCACCCTCCTTGCTGAACCGCAGGTCATGGCGCACGGAGACGATCCGTTCCAGCGGTATCCGCAGCTCCCGCCGCGCCCCCTCGCGCAGCCGCAGCTCACCGGCGCCCAGGACATGCGGCCGGGTGACCGCCGCCGCTTGGAACCCCAGCATCATCAGCACCGTGTAGACGTCGAGGACCAGCATCACCTCACGCGCCACCGGCACACCGCCCAGCAGCACATGCAGCCCGACGGTCTCCACCACACACACGAACGTCAGCCCGTACACCAGCGCCGCCTGCGCCCCCGCATAGGGCATCGCCCGGTCTCCCGCCGTCACCCCGATCGGCCGCCGCGCCACCCACCGTCCCAGGCTCACCATCCAGCGGCCCTCGTGGGCAGCCAGTGCGCGCAGCGCGCCGCCCCGGCTCACCGGGCACGCTCCGCCACGAGCCGGATCGCCCGCCGCACGGCCTCCGCCTGCGCGGGCGCGAAGTGCGCGTAGTACGCCGCTACGAAGCCGTCGTCCGTCCCCGGGCCGGCCGCCCGCTCCCAGTCCTCCCCGCCGACCTCGGCGAACACCGAGTCCGGAATGCACTCGGCGAGCGCCTGTGCGGCGTGCGCGACCCGCGGATCGTCCGGCGCGGCCGTTGCCAGCGCGTCGAGCAGCCCGTACACCTCGTACGTGCGCTCCATCGCCCCAGGTGCCGAGGTGGCCTCCTCCAGCAGCGCCACCACCCGGCTGCCCTCCTTCCCTCCCGCCATCGACTCCATCAGCGCCAGCACCTCACGCTCCTTCGCCGCCATCGCGGGCTCCGGACCGGGACGCGCGGCCGAGGTACGGGCCATCTCCCCGAAGACGGCCGCCAGTTCGTCCGATACCGGCCCCTCCGCCCACAGCCCCCCGTGCTGCTCCGCCTGCCGCCGCAGGGCGGCCAGCCGACCCCGCCGCTCGCGGATCTGCTCCTCCTGGCGGGCCAGATCCGCGTCCAGCTCGGCCAGCACCTCGTCCAGCTCGCGCCCGGAGTCGTCGGCGAGCACGTCGCGTACCTCGTCCAGCCCGAGCCCCAGCTCCGTCAGCCGGCGCAGGCGCGCGAGCTCGACCGCGTCCCGCAGCCCGTACTCCCGGTAGCCGTTGGCCCGGCGTGCGGGCTCGGCCAGCAGACCGAGGTGGTGGTAGTGGCGCACGGCGCGGGTGCTGACGCCGACCAGACCTGCGAGCTCACCGATTCTCATGCGTCCAGTAGAAACGTTGCCGCTGCGACAAGGTCAAGGGCGGACCGGGGCGGCCCGCGGCCGGCCGGCGAGGGGCGGCACGCGGCCCCTCGACCAGTGGGTACCATGGTCGGCACGGCGGACGAGCCGGCCGGACGGCCGCGTGGGGGTCCTGACATCTTCGGATGCGCGGATCCTCCCGAGGAACGTCCGGGCTCCACAGGGCAGGGTGGTGGGTAACGCCCACCCGGGGTGACCCGCGGGACAGTGCCACAGAAAGCAAACCGCCCGGGCCGCAAGGCGCGGGTAAGGGTGAAACGGTGGTGTAAGAGACCACCAGCCTCCGAGGTGACTCGGAGGGCTAGGTAAACCCCACCCGGAGCAAGGTCAAGAGGGGGCATCGCTGATGCCCCTGCGCGGACGATCGAGGGCTGCCCGCCCGAGTCCGCGGGTAGACCGCACGAGGCTGCCGGCAACGGCAGCCCTAGATGGATGGCCGTCTCCCCCCGGCCCGCAAGGACCGGGGGCGACAGAACCCGGCGTATAGGCCGACTCGTCCGCCTTTCCCCTCCGGCCGTATGCGCCGTACCGCCACCGCCTTGCCTCTTGGTCGTGGCGCAATTCGACATGACCGTAATCGGGCTCATGCGGAAGAGAATCACAGAAGCCGACCGGCGGGTGGGTGCCTGTGAATATTTTGTGGGCGCGCTGTAAGGGCTGCAACGGAAGTAGCGAAATTGTGGGCGGGGTCTCGGGGTGGCGGCCCGGCCGCTCATTACGCCTGGTGTCATGACGCGGAAAGCGGAAAAGGGGTGAGGGCGGTGCCGGCCAATCCGGGCCGACACCGCCCTCACCCCGGCGCCGTGTACGCAGTCAGGCTCGGCCGCGGCGGTCGCCGACTTACTTGCCGAGCTCCTGGTCGAGGTTCTCGAAGGAGTCCGCCGCCTTCTCCAGGTACTGAGCCAGGCCGTCGAGACCCTCGTTGGTCTTCGACATGCCCTGCTTGAACTCGTCGAAGTCGTGGCCGAACTTCTTCGAGGCCGACCGGGTGACGAAGCCGTTCTCGAGCAGGCCGTCGATGTAGGACTTCAGGTCGTGAAGCTTCTCCTCGATGCGCTCCTTCTCGCGGTTCATCTTCTTCGCGGCGGCCCGCATGTCCTCGTATGTGACATCAAGGTCCTTGGCCATGACGCTCCCCTTCCCTCCGTTTCGACAACCGCGAGGTTCCCCTCCCGGCGTATACGCATGGCGCGCACCCGAGTTGGGCGCACGCCGTTGGGAACCTTAGTCGCTAACCCGCACAGGCGCATAAGCGCAGGCCCGGTGTCCGTTTTAACTCTCCTAAATCGGGACGTTGTTGGGACATATCGAGGGTGCCTGGCCGCGTTGCCGGGAGGATATTCTCGATCTCGTAGAGCGGTAATTCGAGGAGGAGTTAAGTGTGCGTTTGAAGCTGACTGTCGTTGACCCCTATACGAACGCCAGCAAAGACCTCGTCCTCGACGCCGACCCCGAGGCCCGAATCGACGCCGTCGCCCGGGAGTTGGCGGTCCGGGTGCGGGGCGGGATCGCGCCCGGACAGCCCGGGCCCGTGCTCTACGTCGACCACTGCCAAGTGGACCCCCACCACACCGTCACCACCTCGCCGCTGCGCGACGGCGCGGTGGTGAGCCTGGACGACCCCTCCGGCTCGCTGCCCGGCGAGCAGTCCGGTGTCGTCGAGATCCGGGTGGCCGGCGGGCCCGACGCGGGCGCCGTGTACCGGTTCGGCATCGGCCGGTACGACATGGGCTCCGGCCAGGGCTGCCAACTGATCGTCGATGACCCGGAGTTGCCCCAGCGCGCGCTGACGCTCTACGTGGTCGCCCCGGACGACCTCCGCCTGGCCGTGCACGCCGGTCTGCAGCCGGCCGAGCAGCAGGGCGGCCGGCCCGGCGCGGCGCCCGAGAGCAAGGGGCCCACGTTCGACGTGCGGGTCGACGGCAAGCCGCTCGAAGGGCAGCAGCTGCGCGTCGGCTGCCAGCTCGCCATCGGCAACACCCTGCTCGACGTGGCCCCTTACACGCCCCCGGACGCGGCCCTGAAGTGGTCCGACGACGGCTCCGGGCTCGACTACAACCGCCCGCCGCGGCTGCGCCCGCCGGAGCGCGTCACCAAGTTCCGTCTGCCGGCGCCCCCGAAGGAGTTCGAGGCCCGCCCGCTGCCCTGGCTGATGGCGCTGTCCCCGCTCGTCATGGCCGTCACCATGGCGTTTGCGATGGGGCGTACGACGTACCTGGCGATCGCGCTCTTCAGCCCGCTGATCATGCTCGGCAACTACTTCTGGGACAAGAAGCACGGCCGCAAGTCCCATGCCAAGCAGGTCCAGGAATACGAGGAGCACAAGGCCCGGATCGAGCGCGACGCACAGGAGGCGCTGGTCCTGGAGCGCGGCGACCGCGACCTCGACCACCCGGACCCCGGCACCGTCTGGGCCAACGCCACCGGCCCCCGAACTCGTCTGTGGGAACGCCGCCGCAGCGACACCGACCACCTGCTGCTGCGGGTGGGCACCGGCCGGCTGCCCTCCGCCGTCGTCCTCGACGACCCCGAGCAGGACGACCACCGCCGCCAGGTGACCTGGGACATCGCCGACACCCCCGTCACCCTGCACCTGGGCCGGCTCGGCGTGATCGGATTCGCGGGTCCCGACGACACCGCGCGCAGCCTGGCGCGATGGACGGTGACGCAGGCGGCCGCCCTGCACAGCCCGCTGGACGTGCAGTTCTACGTGCTCACCGAGGCGCACGCGCAGGGCAGTTGGGACTGGGTCCGCTGGCTGCCGCACGCCCGCCCGAGGGCGCAGGACGCCAACGTCCTCATCGGGAACGACGCCGAGACCGTCGGCGCCCGCATCGGTGAACTCACCCAGATCCTCGAGGCCCGGCAGAAGGCCGCCCAGGAGAACCGCGGTCAGGCGGGCTTCGCCGACCCCGACATCGTCGTCGTCTGGGACGGCACACGCCGACTGCGCTCGATGCCCGGCGTCGTACGGCTGCTCCAGGAAGGCCCGGCCGTATCGATGTACGCGATCTGCCTGGACGGGGAGGAGCGCTTCCTGCCGGGAGAGTGCAAGGGCGTCGTGATCGCCGAGCCGCGCAATTCCCGGCACGCCGCGCACGAGAAGCAGGCCGGCGGCGGCGCGACCGACGCCATGGAGGTGCTGCGGCGGGCCGCCGAGGAGGAGCGGCGCATGAAGGAGGCCGAGGCCGGCACGTCGCGCCGCAAGAAGAAGCGGAGCAAGTCGTCCGCGGCCGCCTCACCGGAGATGACCAACACCGCCGCTGTGATGCTCGCCTTCCACAACCAGAGCGGCGCCCCCGCGCGCACGACGCCGACCGCCGGGGAGCAGTTCGACCCCTCCGTGCTGCGGCTGCGCGTGCAGCAGGAGGGCAGCGCCAAGGTCCTGGGCGTCCGGCCCGACTTCGTCTCGCCGGAGTGGTGCGCCCGGGTGGCGCGGTCCCTCGCCCCGCTGCGCGACATCAGCGGCGAGGCGACGGACAGCGCGCTGCCGGACGCCAGCCGGCTCCTTGACGTCATCGGGATGGAGCCGCCGACGGCCGGCGCGGTGGTCGGCCGCTGGCAGACCGGCGGGCAGTCCACGCTGGCGATGGTCGGCGAGTCGTACGACGGTCCCTTCGGCATCGACATCCGCAAGGACGGGCCGCACGGCCTCATCGCGGGTACGACGGGTTCCGGCAAGTCCGAGCTGCTGCAGACGATCGTCGCCGCGCTCGCGGTGGCGAACACGCCGGAGAACATGACCTTCGTGCTCGTCGACTACAAGGGCGGCAGCGCGTTCAAGGACTGCGTCCACCTGCCGCACACCGTCGGCATGGTCACCGACCTCGACGCCCACCTCGTCGAGCGGGCCCTTGAGTCGCTCGGCGCCGAGCTGCACCGCCGCGAGCACATCCTGGCCCAGGTCGGTGCGAAGGACATCGAGGACTACCAGGACCTGGTGCGCCGTCATCCGGGGGTGGCGCCGCTGCCCCGACTGCTCCTCGTGATCGACGAGTTCGCGTCCATGGTCCGCGACATGCCGGACTTCGTCACCGGCCTGGTCAACATCGCACAGCGAGGCCGCTCCCTCGGCATCCATCTGATGCTGGCCACCCAGCGGCCGTCCGGCGTGGTCTCGCCGGAGATCCGGGCCAACACCAACCTTCGGATCGCCCTGCGGGTCACCGACGGCGGCGAGTCGACGGACGTCATCGACTCGCCCGAGGCCGGCAACATCTCCAAGAACAACCCGGGCCGCGCCTACGTGCGCACCGGCGCGGCCTCCCTCATCCCCTTCCAGTCCAGCCGCGTCGGCGGCCGCCGCCCCGGCACCGTGGACCCGACGGTCCTCGCCCCGTGGTCCGGGGAGCTGGACTGGGCCGGCCTGGGCCGCCAGGCGCTGGCCAAGCCCGCGACCGCCAAGAGCGAGGAGGAGGAGATCACCGACCTGAAGGTCCTGGTCGACGCCATCCGGGAGGCCAACGCCCACCTGCGGATCCCGCAGCAGCACAGCCCGTGGCTGCCGGCCCTCGCGGAGACCGTGCTGCCGGCGGACCTGCCGGCCGTGCAGGGCCAGGGCCCGCTGCCCGCGGCGCCGTACGGCATCGAGGACCTGCCGGCGAGCCAGTCCCGCCGCGCGGCCGCGATCGACTTCGCCACCTTCGGCCACCTGCTCGTCGCGGGTGCGCCGCGCAGCGGCCGCTCCCAGGTGCTGCGGACGATCGCGGGCTCCCTGGCCCGCACCCTCTCCTGCGCCGACGTCCACCTGTACGGCATCGACTGCGGCAACGGCGCGCTGAACGCACTGACCAAGCTGCCGCACTGCGGCGCGGTGGTGGGCCGCAACCAGAGCGAGCGGGCCACCCGCCTGGTCCGCCGCCTCTCGGCGGAGGCGAGCAGGCGGCAGGAGCTGCTCGCGCAGTACGGTTTCGCGGACATCGGCGAGCAGCGCGCCGGGGTGCCCCAGGACCAGCGACTGCCGCACATCGTGGTGCTGCTCGACCGCTGGGAGGGCTGGATCTCGTCCCTGGGCGAGCTGGAACACGGCGAGCTGACCGACGAGTTGCTGAGCCTGATGCGCGAGGGCGCCAGCGTCGGCATCCACCTGGTGATCACGGGCGACCGACAGCTCCTCACCGGCCGGATCTCCTCGTTGACGGAGGACAAGCTCGCCCTGCGCCTTTCGGACCGCACCGACTTCTCGATGCTCGGCCTCAACAGCCGCAAGGTGCCCGAGGAGATCGCGCCCGGCCGCGCGTTCCGCAACGAGACGGGAACGGAGATCCAGTTCGCGCTGCTGAGCGAGGACGCCACCGGGCAGGGCCAGAACGCGGCGATCGTGGCCATCGGAGAGGGGGCGGCCCACCGGGACGCGGCAGTTCCGCGGACGCTGCGGCCGTTCCGGGTGGACTCGCTGCCCGGCCGCATCACCTTCCACCAGGCGTGGCAGTACGCCGACCCGGCGGCGTCCGCCTCGCGACTGTGGGGCCTGGTGGGCGTCGGCGGTGACGACCTGACGGCCTTCGGCCCGGACCTGGCACAGGGCTTGCCGGGCTTCGTGATCGCGGGCCCGGCGAAGTCGGGTCGCTCGACCGTGCTGATGAACCTGGCGGCCACGTATGTGGGCCGCCGCGGAGCCCGACTGGTCGTCGCGGCCCCGCGGACCTCTCCGCTGCGCCAACTCAAGGGCCAAAAGGGTGTGCTGGCGGTCTTCACGGGCAGCGACATCGAGGAGGACGAGCTGAAGGAGGCCGTGGCCACGGCGTCTTTGGAGCGTCCGATCGTGGTCCTGATCGACGACGGCGAGCTCCTTGAGGACTGCGATGCGGAGGACGAGTTCAAGAGGCTGATCGCGACCGGCGCCGACCGCGGCATCGGCATCGTCATCGCCGGTGACGAGGACGACGTCTGCTCGGGCTTCAGCGGCTGGCAGGTCGACCTGAAGAAGTCCAAGCGCGGCCTGTTGCTGTCACCACAGGACACGTCGAGCGGCGAACTGATCGGCGTACGCCTGAACCGGAGCGCGGTGGGCGGGCCGGTGACCCCGGGCAAGGGCCTGCTGCACCTGGGGAGCGGGGAGGCGTTCACGGTGGCCGTGCCGGCGGGCTGAGGACGCTCGATCGAGTTTCACACCTGTCGGCCCGCAGGTGCACGGGCCGACAGACGGTCTCATACAGGATCAACCAAGGGGGAGGTCGGGCGCATTGAGCGACCTGCGAGTTTCTTACGACGAGCTGCTGGAGATCAAGAAGAACTTCGCCAGGCTCAATCGCGAGTTCAATTCGTGCGGGGCCAACCAGGACGCCATGGCGGACGCCTACGGAAACGGCAACATCATCGGGGCCATGCAGGAGTTCGTCGACAACTGGGATGACCACCGAAAAGAGCTTGTGCAGCAGATGGCGGACGCCGAAAAGCGGGTCAAGGAAGTCATCAAGAAGTTCAAAGAAGCCGACGGCGAGAAGGGGGAGTAGGAATCATGGGTAGGCGTCCGGTCGATTGGTCTCCGCTCTCCGAGAGTGACCCGACTCCCGGTGACCCCTACGAGGTCCGGGAAGAAGCCCGGCGGCTCGACAACATCGCAGAGACCATCAGGGAGCAGTCCCGGGCCCTCCGCGAAATCGGTAAGTCCGAGAACCTCAAGGGCAAGTACAAGCAGAAGCTCACCGAGGGCTCGGAGGATCTCGCGGGCAGGCTCAGCAAGGTCGAGGGCCGGTACGAGAAGGTCGCCGGCCTGCTCCGGGACTGGGCGAAGGAGCTGGAGTACGCCCAGGGGGAGACCGTGAAGGCACGTAGTCAGGCGCAGCAGGACGAGAAGGACGAGGCCGCGGTGGACGCGGCCAAGTCCCGCATGGACGAGGCCGTGGGCCACTACCTGAGGTTCGGCGCGAAGATCGGCGGCCAGATCGAGGACGCGCTCGACGACGACGTCGAGGACGACCTCTGGGACGACGCGGTCGGTTGGGTGAAGGAGCATTCCGAGGGATTCAAGCTGTTCCTCGACATCCTCGGCTGGATCGGGACGGCCCTCGCCATCGTGTCGATGTTCATCCCCGGACTGAACATCCTGGTCGGGATCGGCCTCGCGATCGGCCTCGCGGTGGTCGCCGGTCGAATGATGCTGGTGGCCGCTGGACAGGCAAGCTGGATGGACGTGGCGTTCGACTGCATCGGTCTGGTCACGTTCGCCGGTGGTGCGCTCGCGGCGAAGGGGCTGAAGGCAGCGGGTTCGACCGCGCGTACCGCGGCTGCCGCGAGCCGCACCACGCGTCTCAAGGATGGCCTTGCCGCCACCAAGGGCATGCGCAACCAGCTCTCCCACGCACTCGCCAACGCCGGGGACGACGCCACGAAGGCAGCCATCAGGCAGGAGAGGAACACCCTGCTGAAGCTGATCTCCCGCGACGGCGGGAAGGTCGCGGACGACACTGCCCACATCGGGAAGTGGGGCAAGTTCCTCAACCAGGGTGACGACAGCGGAATCGGCATGCTCCAGGGGCTCCGAGCGAACGCCGCCGCGCACGGGGACGCCGTGTCATCAGTGACCGTCGCCGGTGGACACGCGGCATATGGTGCCGCGGTCGGCATGCAGTGGACCGGATTGGGCGCGGACGTCTTCGACAAGGGTTTTGGCGACAATGACACCCTCAACGCGGGCGTAGACCTGGCCAACGATGTGTTGGACACGAACATGGAACACAAGCCCAGTTGGGGCGCCTACAACGATTTCAAGGGCGACACCTGGAAGGTGCCTGCCACGTCGGCCTGGTAATCGGCCCCCTTCGGAACGCGAGGAATGAGCACCGTGGAAATCCCTGAGATGACGGTCGGCGGCTACACGCTCCTGATGCCGCCGGGATGGGACCGCATTCCACTGAGATCGAAGTCCGAGATGCAGGACGCGATCAAGAGGATCGTCGATCACTCTGTCAAGTTCTTGGACCCGGCGACCCCCAAGGAGAAGGTGACGAAGGCCCGACTTGAGCTGCACAGCCGGCTCAACCGGGCTGTCGCCGACGCCAAGCACCGGAACGGTGTCGACATCTACCTCCCCGTGGAGCCGATCCACGGATTCGTCGCGCCCGCCTCCTTCCTGGTCGCCAAGGTCTCCCCAGGTCTCGCCGCGCAGACCTCGCCGAGCGAGACCATGAGCCATCTGACCAAGGACTTCGGGCCGTCGCAGGACATCACGCTGGACGACGTGCCCGGCGTTCGTTGCCAGCGTTCCGTACCCGCCAACCCGAAAGAGGAGGACTCGGTACCCAGCCGGCAAGTCAACTACGTGGTGCCGGTGCCGGATCACGGGGACGTGAGCGAATGGCTCATCGTCTCGTTCACCACGCTCACGCCCGACGGCACCCCGCAGGACTTCCTCGACATCCTCACCGAACTCTTCGACGCCGTCATGACCACCTTCCGTTGGAGCGCAGCATGAGCATTCCGTACGCACTCGACTTCACCGAAGACCTGCCGGACGCGTGGATCGCCGTCCCCATCCTCGAAGGGAGGGGTGCTGACCGGCAGCGGCGGAAGTGGGCGAAGAAGTGCGCCGAGTTGCACTGCGCCCTCATCGAGGACGGCCCTCGCGACAAGTCGCAGGTGAAGGAGCTGGCGCACATGCTTGAGGGCCTCTCCGAGCAGTTTCCGCAGAAGATCCCTATGCACTACATGTTCGCCTACCTTCCGGATCTCCGCAGGCAGCTCGTGCCGTTCTTCTTCTACGCGGCCCGGTCGGAAGGGCCGGTGGAGGAGCTTTTGGACGCACTGGTGCAGCGCAACGAGCCCGGAGCGGCGCAGGATCCCCACATCGAGGACTTCACCACCGACAACCTCGGCAAGGGGCGACGCTCCATCCGGCACTTCGTGCCGAAGGGCGGCGAAGCTCTCGGCATGTCGGTCAACTACGGGTGGCGCGTCGATTCTTACGGCATTGACTTGTCCATGCGCACCATCAGCGACGACCTCGGCTGGGTGTCCGCGAATATTGACGCGTTCGACGCATTCGCCCGAAGCCTGAAGGTGGTGCACCCGAACGACATTGCCGTTGATTGATGGCAAGAGGGGAGCCCACCGGTTGCCTGGGTGGCTTCGAAAATTTTGCACGCAACTTGCATCCGGCCGACAGGCGGCACGGGTAGTTAGGCTGGTAAACGGTGCGGGAGGAAGGCGAGTTCGCCATCGGTGCGGGGGTTGCTTTCGAGCATGCCCGGGAAGGCCGATCAGTATTTCTGCCATGGCTGTTGTTCTACGTCGTGTGCACGGCCGGCATCATCGGGCTCATGTGGTCGGCACCCGCGGTCCCGCTGGATCCGTGGATCAGGGGTTGGGTTCCTCTGCTGGGATGGCTCCTCATGCCGCTCGCCTCGCTTCTGGTACCGGTCTTGTGGATTCGGCGTACCTCCCGCGGACAGCGGAAGTTCGCACGGCGGCTCGTGCTGTCACTGGTCGCCGGCTCCGTGCTGGCATATGTGTCGCAGTCGGCGGGCGCGGATGCGGCGCTGAAGGACCGCGGCCGTTGGGTCAATGCCGAGGTCGTGGCGGTGGACGATGGTGGGGGGAAGACCTATCAGTGCACCTTGCAGAAGCCGAACGGGTCGAAGATCGAGCCGGATCTCAAGGAGCAGGATGGCTGTGGGCCCGGGAGTGAGCGAGGTGACATCCTGCGGGTTCGGTACGACCCCGAAGGGGTGGCCGACCCGGGAGATGAGGCATGGAAGTCGGGGTGGCCCGGGTCGTACGTGGGCCTGATCGCCGCTCTGGCGACGCTCTTCGTGGGCTTTGGCATGTGGGGCTGTATGCGGATGTCCCGGGGCGAGCGCGAGTAGCCGCCGCACTGGGGGAGGAGCGGGACCGTATGGCCCGCGGCCCGCGGATTGGGGAGGTTCAGGCCTTGCGGGCGACCCCCGCGTAGAGCGGGGGGCCGGTGTAGCCCCAGGTGGCCGTTGCGGGGCCGGTGTGGTCCGGTCGCCACCGCTGGGCCACCTCGACGCCCGGCTCGACCAGCTCCAGGCCGTCGAAGAACCGCAGGACCTCGTTCCTGCTGCGGGCGTTGAGGTGGGGCACCGTGGTCCGGAGGGTTCCCGGGACGCTCTCCAGGGCGGCGGGCGCGAAGCCGTCCGTGACGTAGGTCAGGGCCAGGAAACTGCCGGAGGGGAGCGCACGCAGCAGCCGGCGGACGATGGCGTACGGATCGCGCCGGGCCGGCAGCCAGTGCAGTACGGCGATCAGGGTGAGCGCGACGGGCCGCCCCAGGTCGAGGGTCTCCCGTAACCGCCGGTTCTGGAGGAGCTCGTCCGGATAGCACAGGTCCGCCTGGATGTAGGCGGTCCGGCCGTCGGGGTGGCTGGTGTGCAGGGCACGCGAGTGCGCCAGCACGATGGGGTCGTTGTCGGCGTAGACGATCCGTGACCGCGGGGCGATGGCCTGGACGACCTCATGGAGCGTGGGTGAGGTGGGGATGCCCGTTCCGAGGTCGAGGAACTGCCGGACTCCGGCCTCGGCGGTCAGATACCGGACCGCCCGGCGCATGAAGGCCCGGTTCTGCCGGGCGATCACGGAGGCGTTCGGCAGGGCGGCGAGCGTCTGCTCGGCCGCGGCGCGGTCGGCGGGGTAATTGGTGGTGCCGCCGAGGAGCACGTCGTACACGCGTGCCGCGTGCGGCCTGTCCGGGTGGAGTTCGACCGGCGGCTCGGGGCGGGCCGTCATCCAGTCCTCCGGCTTCGGCATGCCCGGCACTCCCTCCCCGCCCGATGCGCGGCGGTTCCCAACGTGGCTGTCACCGTAGCGCGTTGACCGGCGGCTGCACGTGGACCGTGTGAGGGGTGTGGTGCGTGTCTGGTGGCGGGGTGCGTCGTTCTTTTCATAAAAGCCCATCTCCCCACCTCCCTAAGGAGTTTTGATGCGACGAGTCCTCACCGCCGCCGCCACCGCAGCAGCCGCCCTGACGCTGGGGTCGGCCGGTGCCGCCCAGGCCGTCGAGGTGCCGAAGGCTCCCGACCTGGGCGGCACGAGTGCCGTTGACCCCGGTGAGCTCGGTGGTTCGGCGAGCGGGGCCGCGCAGACGGCCGCGCAGACGGTCGCGCCGCTGGCCGGCGATGTCGCCGGATCGGCCGGTGACGTCCTGGGGGAGACGACGAAGACCGCCACGGCGGGCGGGGCGCTGATGGGTGGGCTGCCGACCAAGGCGCTGCCGGCCAAGGGCCTGCCGACCAAGGGGCTGCCCGCCAAGGGACTGCCGACCACCAAGGGTCTGCCGGTGTCGACCGCCGGGCTGTCCACCGATCAGCTGCCCGCCGGTGGAGTGTCCACGGACCAGCTGCCGACCAGCGGGGTGTCCACGGACAAGCTGCCCACCGGCGGACTCGCCACGGACAAGCTGCCGACCAAGGGGCTGCCGCTGTCGACCGACAAGCTCCCCACCAAGGGCCTGCCGCTGTCCACGGACAAGCTTCCGACCAAGGACCTTCCGGTGTCCACGGACCAGGTTCAGGCCGCGGCCAAGGCTCTGCCCCTGGCGTGACGCGTCCTGCCGGGTTCTCTCCGGGCCCGCAGGCCGTCGGCCCCGCCCCGCCCCTCTTCGAGGGGGTGGGGCGGGGCCGTTTCGTCGCCGCTTCCCAGAAGGGGCATCAGTCGCCCCAATGCCACCCCGGCCTGAAATACGGCTCGAAACCCCTCAGTGGTGGGGGTGTGATGCATCCTCCACATGGGTAACACGCCTTCCTCGTAAGGGTGATGGGGGTGGTGTGCTGCGCCCCCGGTGCGCCCCTGATGTCCATCCGTGGGGGAGAGCTGGATGTCCGACCTGGCGACCGTGTCCACCGAAATCGCTCCCTATCTCACCCTGGCCGCGAACAGCCTCGGCACCTCGGTGATCACCGCCGCCCAGCAGCGGATCGCCGAACGCACCGTGACGGCCGGCGAGGGCTTCTTCCGCCGGCTGCTGCGCCGTGGCGACGGCACCGACGGCGACCTCGGCGGTGACGCCGACGCCGGCACGACCCCTCCGCTGGACGCCGACCGTGCGGACGCCCTCGACGAGCTGCTCGCGACGCTCACCGACCAGGAGCGCCGACTGCTGTCCGACGCGGTGACCGCCTGGCTGCGCGCCCCGGCCGCCCGGCGCGACGCCGCCCACCTCCTGGACCACGTCGACCGGCTCGACCCGTCCACCGGCGGGTACACCGTGCACAACACCCCGACCGCGACCGGCCAGGGCTCCATCGCGGCCGTCGAGATCCACGGCGACATCCACATGGGAGGCGGCGAGCGCACCCGGGACGGCTCATGACCGGCCGCCCCGGCGACCACGGGGACGTCTACAACAACCCGACGGCGCACGGCGATCACTCCATCGCGGCCAATGACATCAGGAACGTCATCATCAAGTGGGTGATGCACCCCAGCGCCCGCTGGCTGCCCCTGCTGCTGGCCTGCGCCGCCCTGGTGATCGCCGGAACCAACTGGCCGGACGGACCGGCCCGGCAGTACACCCTGTGGGGCACGCTGGCCGCTCTGTCGCTGGGCACGGCGGTCGCCCGCGTCCTCGGCCGAAGGCCCCGCGACGCCCGTGTGGTCGGCGTCCTCTCGCTGGTCTCCGTCCTGGCCACCGTCGGGGGCTGGCTGGCGTTCCGCCACGTCCTGACGCACGGTGAGATCGATGTGACCGGGCAGGTGCGTACGCAGGGCGGGCAGCCGCTGGACGGCGCCGGGCATCGCGCCCTGGCCCTACGGCTCGACGCGTCCGCCCTGGCACAGCCCCGCGACGCCCTGCGGTTGACGCTGGCCATCGCCGACCACGAACCGGCCGGGCCCACCTGCCTTCCGGACACCAGCGCCACGCTTTCGCTGCTCACTTCGGGCGCCGCGGCTCAGTCGAAGGAGATCCGCCCCGGTGGCACGGCCGAGTTCTCGCTGGGCGCGGGGGTCCGCAGCGTACGCATCGAGGTCCGGCTGCACACGGCGCGCGGCTGCCGCATGGACGTTCATGCGACGGGCGCGGTGCTGTACGACGCATAGACGGGGCGAACGGGGAGGACGGGGAGGACGGGGAGATGACGCGAGCAGGAGCAGGCGCAGCGGCGAAGGGCGGGGCGAGGGCCAGGGCCGGCGTGTGGTGGCGGGGGCGCGTTCGCAGGGGGCGGCGGACGCTTCCGGGGGCGCTGCTGCTCGCCGGGGCCGCGCTGACCGCGACCGCCTGCGGAGCCTCCGCCGCGCCCTCGCTCTTCGAGGCCGGCAGGGTCTCGGTCGGTGCGAAGAACGACCAGCCGGGCACCGGCGTGGTCCACACCTACAAGTTCTCCGGCTTCGACATCACCGTCGCCCAGGAGATCCTCAAGTCCGTGGGCGCCGAACCGGACTTCGGGATCGTGCCGTCCGAGGACCGCAGCGCGGTGCTGACGGAGAAGAAGAAGGACCTGGTCGTCGCGACGTTCTCGATCACCGTCGAGCGGATGAGGAAGCTGGACTTCGCGGGCCCGTACGCCTCCACCTACCAGGGCATCATGGTCCGCAAGGGCGACCACCGCATCCGCAAGCCCGACGACCTCTTCGGCAAGCGGGTCTGCACCTGGCCCGGGACCACCTCGGTGACCACGCTGGAGGGCCCCGAGTACAGCCGGATCGCGGTCTACGAGCGGCCGGACGCCTCCAGCTGCATCGAGGACCTCAAGGTCAAGAAGGTGGCGGACGCGGTCTCCACCGACCAGATGATCCTCTACGGCTTCACGCAGGAGAACCCGGATCTCAGGGTCGTCCCCGACCTCACCTACGGGTCGGCCAACCACTACGGCATCGCCATGAACAAGGGCCACCGCAAGGACTGCCTGCGGTTGCGCGACGCGCTGCGCGACTACGTCGGCAGCAACAGCTGGAGCCATGACTTCGCGACCTCGCTGTGGTCGATACCGAAGGCCGACGTCACCTGGGAGACCGACTACAAGCCACGCGTCGAGACCATCGACGCCCTCTCCTGCCGGGATCGGCCCCGGACCTGACGCCCGTGGAAGACACCCGGCGGGCCGTACGGCGTCCGGATGGTGTCCGGACGCCGTACGGCCCCGAGCGTGGATCGGGCCTTCCGGCTCAGGAGGTCCGGATCAGCTCGTCTGGGCCTTCTCGTAGAGGTTCTTGGCGTCGTCGCCGAAGTACGGGCCGAACATCGTGTCGGGCAGGAACTGGTAGCCGAAGCTGTTCACCGAGGCCTGCAGGCCGGTGCCGGTCTTCTCGTCGAACGAGGTGAACCAGGGGCCGCCGCTGGAGCCGCCGGTCATGTTGCAGGACAGCCCGTGGTCGTTGGAGAACAGCGGGTCCTTGATGGTGTTGCCGCTGCAGTAGATCAGCTTGCTGCCGTCGTACGGGGCGGCCGCCGGGTAGCCGAAGGCGTACATCGCCTTGTTGTAGCCGGAGTTGAAGGACAGGCCCTGGCCGCCGACGACGTCGGTGAGCTTCTTGCCGTCGAGCGGGGCGACGACCGCCGCGCCGACGTCGTAGTTGATGTCCTCGCTGGCCGTCCACTGCGGGGTGGCGAGCGTCTTGGCGGCCGGCCACTTGCCGTACGGGGCCTGGCCGTCGTGGTAGCCGGGGACGAAGACCCAGTTGGTGTGCCAGTTGCCCTGCAGCTTCACGCAGTGCCCGGCGGTGATCACCGTGCTCTTGTTGCCGCTGGTCACCGCGTCGCCTGAGCAGGAGGCGTTGCGGCCCTGGTAGGTGAAGAACACCCGGCCGGCGGTCTTGGTGACCGCACCGCCGCCGGTCCAGGGCCCGCCGGCCTGGGGGAGCACCCCGGGCAGCAGCGAGGGGAGCGAGGGCACCTTCGGGAGCTGGGGGAGCGTGGGGAGGGTGGGCGGCACCTTCAGGGGAGCGCTGCGCGGAACCGCGGTGGCCAGGGCGCCCTTCGCCGGTGCGGCCAGGTCCAGGGGAGCGGCGGAGCGCATCCGGCTCGCGGACCAGAAGGCGTCGGCGGCGGTCTGCGGGGCGGGGGAGCGGTGGGGGCCGGACGGGGTGGCGGCGCCGGCCGAGCCGGTGGGGAGCAGCAGGGCGAGCAGCGTACCGGCGGCCGTCAGGGCGCCGAGGGCGGCCCGGGACCTGCGCGCGGGGTGCGCCGCGGGTATGCCGTGAACTGCCGGTATGCCGCGAACGGTTCGTCTCACGCGTAACTCCTTCTGCGGGGCCGCGCGAGGCAGGGCGCGCGCGGCCGCGGGGGATGGGGCCGCGCGGGGCGGCCCGGCAGACGAGTGGTGCGGATCCGAGGTAAGCGTGCCACCGGAAGCGGCGGGAGGGCAGGGGTCGTACGGGGATCGGTGCCGGCGGGCGGGCACCG
Organism: Streptomyces sp. NPDC043738; assembly: GCF_056436545.1. NCBI lineage: Bacteria > Bacillati > Actinomycetota > Actinomycetes > Kitasatosporales > Streptomycetaceae > Streptomyces > Streptomyces sp. NPDC043738. Next base: position 65,932 of record NZ_JBWKCJ010000024.1, read on the forward strand.
GAGGGCGGCCGAGCGGGGCCGGTCACGGCAGCGGCGGCCCCGTCCGGCACCCGCGAGGGCCCCGTGGGGCGGGCACCTCAACCCCGCCCGATGTACGGCATGTTCGTCGCCAGGACCGTCGCGAACTGCACATTGGCCTCCAGCGGCAGCGCCGCCATGTGGACGACCGTACGGGCGACGTCCGCCGCGTCCATCACCGGCTCGACCGCCGTCTGGCCGTTCGCCTGGAGGATGCCGGTCTGCATCCGGCCGGTCATCTCGGTCGCCGCGTTGCCGATGTCGATCTGCCCGCAGGCGATCCGGTACGGACGCCCGTCCAGGGACAACGACTTGGTCAGGCCGGTCATCGCATGCTTGGTGGCGGTGTACGCGACGGAGTTCGGCCGGGGCGCATGGGCGGAGATCGAGCCGTTGTTGATGATCCGTCCGCCCTGCGGGTCCTGTGCCTTCATGGCGCGGAAGGCGGCCTGGGCGCAGAGGAAGGAGCCGGTGAGGTTCACCTCGACCACCGCGCGCCAGTCGTCGTAGGACAGCTCCTCCAGCGGTACCGCCCGGCCGAAGGTGCCGGCGTTGTTGAAGAGCAGGTCGAGGTGGCCGAAGCGGTCCTGCACGGCCGCGAAGAGCGCGTCGACCTGGTCGGGGCGGGTGACGTCGGTCGGCACCGTCATGACCGTGGGGCTGTTGATATCGGTGAGTCCCACCAGGCGGGCGGTCTCCGCCAGCGCCTCGGCGCGCCGCCCGGCCAGCACCACCGACCAGTCCTCCGCGATCAGCGCATGGGCGACCGCCCGGCCGATGCCGGAACCGGCGCCGGTCACCACCGCCACCTTCCGGGGCGCCGCCCCGCCCCGCCGTGCCTCCTGCGGCACCGCTGCCGTCTGCGGGCTCTGCCCGGCCGGTGAGGAGGGTGCCGGCAGTGTGGGCCGGGGTGCGGTGGCCGTCCCGCCCACCTGCCCGGCCCGTGCCGTCGGCGTTGCCTGTGCTGCCCGTGCCCGCTCTGTGTTCTGTGCCATGGCGGCAGCGTAAACGCCGTACGGGGAGCGGACCGGGCGACTCAGCCGCCGGTGTGGAAGCGCTGAAGGACGGCCGCCTTCGCGGCGGTGAACTCCGCCTCGGTCAGGATGCCGTCGCGGTGCAGTTCGCCCAGTTCCCGCAGCCGGCGCAGCAGCGCGTCATGGTCCTCGGCGGGGGCGGCGCCGGCCGTCTCCTGGGCGGGCGGGGCGAGTGCCGGGGCCGCGGCCGCCGACGGCGCGCCGTCGCCCGACGGGTGCGGCAGCCGGGCGGCCACCGCCGCCGCCAGCAGTGCCGTCGTGCCGCTCTCCTTCTTGAAGCCCCACAGCTCGATCGAGTTGGGGTCGTGCTCCGGCTTGAGCCGCTCGGTGCCCCCGTGCGTACGGAAGCGGAGGTAGCCGGACTCCAGGCCCGCGGCGGCCCGCCACTCCACCGCCGACAGGTCGGCCAGCGCGAAGTCCCGGGGGCCCCAATGCCGCTTGGTCTCGCTGGTGTTCCAGCGCCATTCGATCTGCACCCGTTCGCCGTCGAAGGTGGCGAGGCCGTCCATCCCGGCGGCCGACAGGGGTACCGAGGGGCCGGACAGCAGATAGCGGTCGCAGGGCCCGTCCGGTATCTGCTCCAGCATCAGGGCCTGGCGCACCGCGTCCACGAAGTACTCGGCGACCTCGACCCGCCCGGGGTCCACGGCGACCTGGTACGGGTTCGCGTCGTCCGGCAGGCCGCCGCCGGTGACCTGCAGCAGCGGGTCGGCGCCGGCCCGCAGCCGCAGTCGCAGCCGGCCGCCCTTGCGGGCCGGCTCGTAGGCGACGCCGGCCAGCGCGGTCAGCGGCACGGTGAACTCGCCGAGGTCCTGACGCAGTTTGTGCACCCCGCGCTCGCGCCCCGGCACGATGCGCACGCTCTCGCCGTCGAAGCTCCAGGTGCCGTCCCGCACCATCAGTTCAGCCATGCAGCGCATCCTACGGAGGCCCGGTCGCGGAGGGCGGGTGCCGTGATTGTCCAGCGGCGTCCGGTCCGGGCCCAACCATCATCCAGCTGTCATGCATGCGTCGTACACGGGACAGCGCGGCGCCGTCCCGGGGCACTCCAATCGTGGGCGACAACCGCCATCAGGGGAGGGCCAGATGACGCACCCAGCAGCGTACGAGCAGCAGATCCGAGCCGCCGCGGCGCACGTCGGCCGGCGCCGCTTCCTCACCGCCACCGGGGCCGCCGCCGCCCTCGCCTTCGCGACCAACCTCCCGGGCGCCGGCGCGGCGTACGCCGCCGAGGCCGACACCCGCCAGATCACCGAGAACCCCTTCACCCTCGGCGTCGCCTCCGGCGACCCGCAGCCCGGCTCCGTGGTGCTGTGGACCCGCCTCGCACCGTGCCCGTACGAGAGTGGGGGAGGGATGCCGAACGCCAGAGTCACCGTCCGCTGGGAAGTCGCCTACGACGAGCGCTTCACACGGCTGGCCGGCCGCGGCCGGGCCGACGCGCATCCGGAGTTCAACCACTCCGTGCACATCGAGCCCACCGGCCTCGCGCCCGACCGCGTCTACTACTACCGCTTCCGCGCCGGCAGCTGGATCAGCCCCGTCGGCCGCACCCGCACCGCGCCCGCCCGCGGTGCCCGGATCTCCGAGCTGAAGCTCGCCGCGGTCTCCTGCCAGGCCTACCACGACGGCTACTTCACGGCCTACCGGCACCTGGCGCAGGAGGACCTCGACGTGGTCTTCCACCTCGGCGACTACCTCTACGAGTACCCGGTCGGCGCGACCGGCGGGGCCCGCAACTACACCGACCGCAAGCTGCCCGCGCTCTTCGACCGCGAGACGGTCACGCTGGAGGACTACCGGCTGCGCTACGCCCTCTACCGGTCCGACCCGGACCTGCAGGCCGCCCACGCCGCGCACCCCTTCGTCGTCACCTGGGACGACCACGAGGTGGAGAACAACTACGCCTCCGACATCAGCGAGGACAACCTCCCGCCCGCCGAGTTCCTCGTCCGCCGGGCCGCCGCCTACCGCGCGTACTGGGAGAACCAGCCGCTGCGCCGCCCGCAGCGGCCCGACGGCCCCGATGCCCGGCTCTACCGGCGCCTGCAGTTCGGGCAGCTCGCCCAGTTCGACATCCTCGACACCCGCCAGTACCGCTCCGACCAGGCCTACGGGGACGGCTGGCACACGCCGGGCCCCGAGTCCCAGGACCCCAAGCGGACCCTCACCGGAGCCGCCCAGGAGCGCTGGCTGATCGACGGCTGGCGGCAGTCCACCGCCCGCTGGAACGTCGTGCCCCAGCAGGTCACCTTCTCCGAGCGGCGCAACGCCACCGGTCCGGGCTACCAGGTCAGCATGGACGCCTGGGACGGCTACGCGGCCTCCCGCGCCCGAGTGCTGGCGGGCGCGGAGTCGGCCGGCGTGGACAACCTCGTCGTACTCACCGGCGATGTGCACGTCCACTACGCCTTCGACATCAAGAAGGACTTCAAGGACCCCGACTCGCGCACCGCGGGGGTGGAGTTCGTCACCACCTCGATCGCCAGCGGCAAGGACGGCGCGGACAAGCCCGCCAACTGGGCCACCTACATGGCCGCCAACCCGCACCTGAAGTTCTACAACGGCCGGCGCGGCTATGTGACCGTCACCCTGGACCAGGACACCGCCCGCGCCGACTACCGGACGGTGTCCGCCGTCACCACCCCCGGGGCGCCGGTGGCCACCGCCGCGTCCTTCGTCTCCGAGGCGGGCGATCCGGGCCTGAAGACCGCCTGACGGGCCTTGGGGGCGGTCCGATGGGGCAGGTTCGGAAGGTCCTTTGGACCGCCGGAGCGGGACGTTGGTCCTAGGTCGATGGGACCGGCCCGCAACCGGCCGGTATCGGCCGCGTGCATGACACCATGGTCCGGTCATCAACGACCCATGGAGACGCTCATGACGGAGCCCGGCCCCACCACGGCCGAGACCCAGGACTCGCCCGCCATAGCCGGGCGGGGCGCGGCGGCAGCACCCGCCGCGTCCCGCCGCACCGGCCTCCTCGTCACCCTCGTCCTCGGCGGCCTCACGGCGCTCGCGCCGCTCTCCATGGACATGTATCTGCCGGCCCTGCCGCAGGTCACCGCGGCCCTGCGGAGCCCGGCCGCCACCATCCAGCTCACCCTCACCACCTGCCTGGCGGGCATGGCGCTGGGCCAGATGATCGTCGGCCCGATGAGCGACAAGTGGGGGCGCCGCCGCCCGCTGCTGGCCGGCATGGTGATCTACGTCCTGGCCACCGCCCTGTGCGCGGTGGCCACCGACGTCGCCCTCCTCATCGCCTTCCGCCTGCTGCAGGGCCTGGCGGGCGCGGCCGGCATCGTCATCGCACGGGCGGTGGTCCGCGATCTGTACGACGGCGAGGCGATGGCCCGCTTCTTCTCCACCCTCATGCTGATCTCCGGCGTGGCGCCGGTCGTCGCCCCGCTCATCGGCGGCCAGATCCTCCAGATCACCGACTGGCGCGGCGTCTTCGTCGTCCTGACCGCGGTCGGCGCGGCGCTCACCCTCCTGGTCTGGCGCACGCTGCCGGAGACCCTGGCACCCGAACGGCGGCACCCCGGCGGCCTCGGCCAGACGGTGCGCACCATGCGCGATCTGCTCGCCGACCGGGGCTTCACCGGCTACCTGCTCGCCGGCGCCTTCGCCTTCGCCGCGCTCTTCGCCTACATCTCGGCCTCGCCGTTCGTCGTCCAGGAGATCTACGGCGCCTCCCCGCAGACCTTCAGCCTGCTCTTCGGCCTGAACTCCGTCGGCCTGGTCCTCGCCGGCCAGATCAACGGAAAGCTGCTGGTCGGCCGGGTCAGCATGGAGAAGGTGCTGGGCTGCGGCCTGGTGCTGATCGCCCTCGCCGCGGGCGGACTGCTGCTGATGTCCGCCGGCGTCCTCGGCACGGTGGGCCTGGCCCCGACGGCCGCCGGCCTGTTCGTCCTGATGGCCGGTATGGGCCTGGTCCTGCCGAACGCCAACACCCTCGCCCTGCTGCGCACCCCGCACGCGGCCGGCTCCGCCTCCGCGCTGCTGGGCACCTCCACCTTCCTGCTGGGATCGGTGGCCTCCCCGCTGGTGGGCGTCGCGGGCGAGCACACCGCCGTCCCGATGGCCCTCGTGCAGCTGGTATGCGCCGTTTCGGCGCTCGTCAGCTTCCTGGGAATGTGCCGCCCGTGGCAGCGTAGGAAGGAGAGCACCCCCAGCGCGGGCGAGAGGACCTGATCCTGAAGGCACCGAGACTCACCTACGGCACGCCGACCCAGGCGGGGCTGGACCCGGCCTGGGTGGAAAGGCTGGTGCGCGGTGTACGGGCGCTGCCCGACGGCCGGCCGCCGTGGTGCCCGGGGGCCGTGGTGCTGGCCGGCCGCGGGCCGGTCGTGGTCGCCGAGGCCGCCGCGGGCTGGGCGCACCGCTACCGGGCCTACGACCCCGAGCAGGACCGGGGGCTGGATCTGCCCCGCGAGCAGTGGGAGCCGATGCGGGCCGGCACCGTCTTCGACCTCGCCTCGCTCAGCAAGCTCTTCACCGCCATCGTCGCGATCCAGCAGGTCGAACGCGGCCGCCTGGTGCTCAACGACCAGGTCAAGGCCCATCTGCCGGCCTTCGCCCCCGGCATCACCGTCCGCCAGCTGCTCACCCACACCTCCGGGCTCGCCCCCGAGCTGCCCTTCTACGAGCGCCGCGACCGCGCCGCCCAGCTGGAGCTGCTGTGGCGGGAGGCGGCCGCCCCCACCGGCCGCCCCGACACCAGCTACCTCTACTCCGACGTCAACCTGATCTCCCTCCAGCTGATCCTGGAGCAGCTGACCGGACGGCGCCTGGACGCCCTGGTCCACGAGGGCATCACCGGCCCGCTGGGGATGTCCAGCACCTCCTACGGCCCGCTGGCGCCGCCCGGTGTGGCGGCGACCGAGGACCAGCGGCGCCCCTGGGCCAAGGCGGACCGCGGCATGATCCGCGGCGAGGTGCACGACGAGAACGCCTGGGCGCTGGGCGGTGTGGCCGGTCACGCCGGCCTGTTCTCCACCGCCCAGGACCTCGCCGTGCTGTGCCGCACGCTGCTCAACGGCGGCGCCTACGGCTCCGCCCGGATCCTGGGTGCCGGCGCGGTCGCCGCGCTGCTCGACCCGCCCGGCCTCGGCTTCGGCATCGACCAGCCGTACTTCATGGGCGAGTTGGCGGGCCGCGGCGCGGCCGGGCACACCGGCTTCACCGGCACCAGCCTGGTCGTCGACCGCGCCACCGACACCTTCCTGATCCTGCTCGCGAACACCGTCCACCCCCGCCGCCGGATCAGCGGCAGCGCCCCGCGCGCCGCGGCCGCCACCCGCCTGGCCAGAGCCGTGGTGGGGGCTGTCTGAGGCGCGGTGGGCGGGGCGTCCCCGGGGCCGTTCGGGGGTGGGGGAGCGCGCCCGGGCCCGCCGTAGAATTCCTCCAATGCACGAGGAACTGCGCGCCGCACTGGCCGGCCTGCTCGACGGCCTGCCGCCCAAGCAGGCCGCGCAGGCGGTGGACCGTCTGATCGCCAACTACCGGGGACGCACCCCCACCGACGCCCCGGTCCTGCGCGACCGCGCGGACGTGGCCGCGTACGCCGCCTACCGCATGCCGGCGACCTTCGAGGCCGTACGGGCCGCGCTGGCCGCCTTCGCGGCCCGGGTCCCCGACTGGTCCCCGGCCACCCACATCGACATCGGCGGCGGCACCGGCGCCGCGACCTGGGCCACCGCCGCCACCTGGGAAGGCCACCACAGCACCGTCTGGGACTGGGCCCAGCCCGCCCTCGACCTGGGTGCCGAACTGGCCGCCGGCGTCCTGCCGGACACCGACTGGCAGCGCCGGACCCTCGGTGAGGGCCTCGCCCTCCCCGCCGGTACGGACCTCGTGACGGTCTCCTACGTCCTCGGCGAGCTCCGCCCCGAGGACCGCCGCGCCGTCGTCGCCGCGGCCGCCGCCGCCAAGAGCGTCGTCCTCATCGAGCCCGGCACGCCCGACGGCTACCTGCGCATCCGAGAGGCCCGCACCCAGCTCGTCGAGGCCGGCCTGCGGATCGTCGCCCCCTGCCCGCACAGCGACACCTGCCCCATCGTCCCCGGGGAAGACTGGTGCCACTTCTCCGCCCGGGTCAGCCGCTCCTCCCTGCACCGCCAGGTCAAGGGCGGTTCCCTGCCGTACGAGGACGAGAAGTTCAGCTACGTGGCCGCCACCGCCCTCGACGCCGCCCCGGCCGCCGCCCGCATCGTCCGCAAGCCCCAGCTGCGCAAGGGCCAGGTCCTGCTGGACCTGTGCACCGTCGACGACGGCCTGGAGCGCACCACGGTCACCAAGCGGCACGGCGACCGCTACCGCGCGGCCCGGGACGCCTCGTGGGGCGACGACTGGGACCGCTCGTAGGTCAGTCCTTCCGGGACCGCTCCTGGAACTTGCGGAGCAGCTCGCGGCGCCGGTCCTGTGGATCCGGCTGCCCGTGGCCACCACGGGCACCGCCGCCGGCGCCGCGCAGCGCACCGCGCGAGAGCTTGCTCCGGGTTCCTCCGACGCCCAGCATTCCGCCCGCGTTGCCCTTGCTCATGGGGCTCCCCTCTCTTCTCCGACCACTTCCGCGAGACGGTCCGTCTCGCTCGATGTCCACCACTATGGATCGAGACGCCGCGTCTCGTCAAGACGATACGTCTCGCCTCTTTCTCGCTAGACTCCGCGCCATGGCCAACAAAAGCGCACCCGACGCCTCCCGCCGCAGCGAACGCTCCCGCCGCGCGATCTTCGATGCCGCCCTCGCCCTCGTCGGTGAGGTCGGCTACGAGAAACTCACGATCGAGGGCATCGCCTCCCGGGCCGGGGTCGGCAAGCAGACGATCTACCGCTGGTGGCCCTCCAAGGCCGCGGTCCTGCTGGACGCGTTCACCGCCGGCGCCGACGAGGACTACGAAAAGGGCCTCCCGGACACCGGTGACCTGGCCGCCGACCTGAAGTTCGTGCTGCGCGCGACCGCCGACGAATTCAACGACCCGGCGTTCCAGGCCCCCTACCGCGCCCTCGCGGTGGCCGGTGCCGGCGACGAGGAGCTCTCCCGCACCTTCGTCGGCCGACTGCTGGAGCCCGGCATCCGGGTCTACGTCGAACGGCTGCGGGCCGCCCAGGAGGCGGGCGAGGTGGCCGCCGACATCGACGTGCGGCTGGCCGCCGAGATGGTGTTGAGTCCCTTCTCACAGCGCTGGTTGATGCGCACCGGTGAATTGACCTACGAGTTCGTCGACACCCTTGTCGACCAGGTACTGCGTGGTCTGCGACCCCGCGACTGACCGCGCCGGGCGGACGGCGGGCGAGGCCGGCGACCTGTCGCTGATGGTATGGATTGCCGGTATTCGCCCGTTCTCAGTTCCCCCCGGATCCCCACACCGGTCACCCGAAGCGCAGGATGGTGGCAGCATTGATCCCAGACCACCGCTCGAAGTGAGGGGATAGATGGAACGCAAGAGCAGGTTCTCCCAGTGGCTGCGCCGGCCGAAGAGCGGATCGGACGGCGGCGATACGGACACGGGATCGGCGGCTGCGCGCGGCCGCGAGGACCTGCTGCTGGCCGCGGCCGACGCGGGCTTCCCCGTCGCCCCGGCAGCACACCCCTCCGGCTACGGCTGTTCCTGTGAACGCGTCGGCTGTCCCACCCCGGGCCGACATCCCATCTCCTTCGGCTGGCAGACCGTCGCCACCACCGACCGCGACGCGGTCGCCGCCTGGGTCCGCACCCTCCCCCAGGCCAACTTCGTCACCGCCACCGGCATCGCCCACGACGTGCTCGACGTCCCCGTCGAGGCGGGCCGCAGCGCCCTGGGGCGACTGGAGGCGGCGGGCATCGAGGTGGGGCCGATCACGCTCAGCGGCGCCGGCTTCGGCGACGGCCGGATGCTGTTCTTCACCGCCACCCGCGGCACCCCGGACGACGAGGACGAGTGGTGGCCCTGCGAGCTGGACTGCCACCCCGAGACCCTGGAGGACCACCCGGGGCTGCGCTGGCACTGCCGCGGCAGCTACGTACTCCTGCCGCCCTCGGCGCTGCCCGGTGAGCAGCCCGCGGTGACCTGGCTGCGCGGCCCCGAGCTGCCGCTGCCCGACCCGCTGACGCTGCTGGAGTCGCTGACCGACGCCTGCGCCGAGTTCCACGACCGCACCGACCGCGAGCCCTACCACGAGACGGCGGCCTGGCCGATCGGCCGCTGACCCCGCTCCGCACACCGAAGGGGCCGCCGGGATCACCCCGTCGGCCCCTTCGGCGTCGGCCGCCCTACTGAGGCTTGACCGAGGTCTTGCCCTCGCGCCGGTTGAGGAAGACGACCTTCTCGCCGGACCCCTTGGCCGGCACCGTGACCGCCTGCGACGAGACCGTGGTGAACGCCATCCGGTTGGTCTTCTTCTGCGGGCCCTCGACGAGGCCCTGCAGACCGGCCGGCACCGTGATCACCGACCCCTCGGAGACCGTCTTCTGCTGGTGGTAGAAGGTCGAGAAGAACACCAGCGCACCGCCGTCCGCCGTCCGCAGCGCCACCGGCGGCGCTTCCGAGGCGGTGTCCTCCCACAGGATCCGCGCGCCGAGCTGGTGGGAGTCCTTGGCGCGCTGCTTCCGCCAGCCGTCGGTGCTCGGTCCGGACGCGAAGGTGCTGCCCTTGCCGGTGTTGAGGTAGTCCGCGTAGCGGCGGCTCAGCTTCCCCGGGTCCACGGTGAGGCCCGACTTCGCTCCGGCGGGCACCGCCTCCGCGTAGCCGTCCTCGTCCGTCTTCAGCTGCGGTGCCTTGTTGCCGGCGAACTGCGCGAAGTACTGCGCGCGCCACTTCTCGTCGATGTCGTCGCGGCCGAACACCAGGAACCAGCGGGTGTTCCGCCCACTGGCGTCCTTGCGGTTGCTGAGCGCGTCCGCGAGGAAGTACTTCGGCCAGCCCTTCTGCTTGGGCACGGTGAAGTGCGCGTCCTTGAACGCCAGCGGGAGGAAGTTCGGGTTGCCCTGCGGCCGGAGCGCGTGCGCCGCCTTTATCCCGGCCTGGTCGATGGCGAGCAGCGGACCCGACTCGAAGGAGGGGTTCAGCTTCGGATCGAGCAGGCGGTTGGCCTTGTTGAAGCCGTCGGCGAAGCGGTCGAGGGCCTTGGCGCCCTCAGCCTTCGACACCGCCGGCAGCATCTCCCTCTCGCCGTGCACCGTCATGCACCCGCTCAGTATCAGCAGCGCCGCCGCTGCCGACGTCAGAGTTACGGGCACCCGGAACGGCGACCTGCGTGTCATGGGGCTCGGGCTCCTTCGGGGCGACCGGGGCGGACTGGGCGGCCGCCGGGGTGGCACGATTCGGCGACACCCTACCCGGGGCGAGGAAGAACAGAAGCGTGGGGATCAGATACAGAGCCCACACCGTGACCTGGAGGACGGTCGGGTCCGGCTGGAAGTTGAAGACGCCCTTCAGCAGCGTGCCGTACCAGCTGTCGGCCGGGATCTGTTCGCTGACGTCGAACGCCTTGCTGCCAAGCCCCGGCAGGAATTCGGCCTCCTGCAGATCGTGGAAGCCGTACGCCAGGACGCCGGCCGCGACCACCACCAGCATCCCGCCGGTCCAGGTGAAGAACTTCGCGAGGTTGATCCGGACCGCGCCGCGGTAGAACAGCCAGCCCATCAGGACGGCGGTCAGCAGCCCCAGCAGCGCCCCGACCAGCGGCCGTACGCCGTCGTTCGCGGACTGGGCGGCGGTCCAGACGAACAGCGCGGTCTCCAGGCCCTCGCGGCCCACCGACAGGAACGCGGTGACCACCAGCGCCGCGGTGCCCATCTGCAGCGCCGCGTCCAACTTCCCCTGCAGCTCCTGCTTCAGGTGCCGCGCGGTGCGCCGCATCCAGAAGACCATCCACGTCACCAGGCACACCGCGACGACGGACAGCGAGCCGCCGAGCGCCTCCTGCGCCTTGAACGTCAGGGTCTGCGAGCCGAACTGCAGGGCGGCCCCGAACCCGAACGACAGCACCACGGCGAGCGCGATACCGAGCCAGACCGGGCGCAGCGCCTCCCGCCTCCCGGTCTTGACCAGATAGGCGATCAGGATGCAGACGACGAGGCTGGCTTCCAGGCCCTCGCGCAGACCGATCAGGTAGTTGCCCAACACGTCGGGGCCTTCCCTTCCTTCATACGGCGGCAGTCTTCTGTGCGGCGCGGCAAAGCGGCGCCGGCGGCGTCAGGCGAACAGGGCCCGGCCCCACCAGTCGTCGGCGTCGCGGACGCCCGGCGGCACCGCGAAGAGCGCGGAACCGACGTGCTGGATGTACTCGTTGAGCGCGTCGTTGGCCGCCAGCCGCCGCTGCAGGGGGACGAAGCCCTCGCGCACGTCCCGCTGGTAGGCGAGGAAGAACAACCCCGCGTCGAGCCGGCCCAGGCCGTCCGTGCCGTCGGTGAAGGAGTAGCCGCGGCGCAGGATGCGCACGCCGTGGTTGGAGTCCGGGTGCGCGAGCCGTACGTGGGCGGTCGGCAGCATCGACTTCAGATGCGGCTCGTCGCGCTCGTTCTTCTTGCCGACCGCGGCGCCCTCGCCCTTGTTCCGGCCGAAGATCTCCTCCTGCTCCTGGAGCGAGGTGCGGTCCCAGGTCTCGATGTGCATCCGGATACGGCGCGCGACGAGGTAGGAGCCGCCGGCCATCCAGCCGGCCGCGCCCTTCTCGTCGCCCTCGCCGACCCACACGTGCTTGGCCAGCGCGGCGCCGTCGGTGCCCGCGATGTTCCGGGTGCCGTCCTTGAAGCCCATCATGTTGCGCGGCGTCTGGGCCTCCGGCGTGGTGGAGGAGGTCTTGCCGAAGCCGAGCTGCGACCAGCGGATGGCTATCTTGCCGAAGCCGATCCGGGCCAGGTTGCGGATCGCGTGCACCGCGACCTGCGGGTCGTCCGCGCAGGCCTGGATGCACAGATCGCCGCCGCTGCGGGTCTTGTCGAGGTTGTCGCCGGGGAACTGCGGCAGCTCGGTCAGCGCCGCGGGGCGGCGGGCCTTGAGGCCGAAGCGGTCCTTGCCGTCCTTCTCGAACAGCGTCGGGCCGATGCCGAAGGTCAGGGTGAGCCGGGACGGCGGCAGGCCGAGCGCCTCGCCGGTGTCGTCCGGCGGCGCCTCCGCCAGTCCGCCGACCGCGCCCTCGCCGACCGCGTCCCCGGACGTCATCCGCGCCGCGGCCTTCGTCCAGTCCTTGAGCAGCGCGATCAGCTCGTCGCGGTTGTCGGTGGTGACGTCGAACGCGGCGAAGTGCAGCCGGTCCTGGACGGCGGTGGCGATACCGGCCTGGTGCTTGCCGTGGAAGGGGACCGCGGCACCCGCGGTCGCGTCCGCGGCGGCCGGCTGGACGTCGCCGCCGGCGCGCAGCGCCGCCGCCGTCCCACCGGCCGCGACCGCGCCGAGCGCCAGTCCCGCGCCGCCCCAGCCCAGCAGCGAACGCCGGGAGGGCGCCCGCCCGTTGGTGCTCCCCGCGGCCGCGGCGTCGGTGGCCGCGGTGTCCTCGGCGGCCCGCTCGCCCTGGGCGCCGGTGCTGTTGTCGTGCGTCATCGTGACCCCCTGTGGCCTGGCGGCGGACTACTTGGCGACGGCCACGGCGGCGGCCAGCTTCGACAGCGGCTCGGCCAGCGCGTTGACGCCGTCGGAGAGCTCCTTGCTCTCGCTCTTGCCGACCGTGTCGTAGGAGACGAAGCCGTCGGCGGACTTGTCGTCGCGGTACTTGTCGAGCTGTGCGTGGATCGCCTTGAACTGCTTGTCCAGCTCCTTGGCCAGCGCCGGCTCGTTCTTGGCGGCGACCGGCTTCAGCAGCTGGTAGGCCTTCTCGGCGCCCTCGACGTTGCCCTGGAAGTCGACCAGGTCGGTGTGGCTGTAGCGCTCTTCCTCACCGGTGACCTTGCCGGTGGCCACCTCGTCGAGCAGTTCCTTGGCGCCGTTGGCCATGCTGGTCGGGGTGATCTCGGCCTTGCCGACCCGCTTCTGCCAGTCCTTGAGGTCCGTCATGAGCTGGTCGGCGAGCTTCTTGTCGTCCCCGGAGATCTTCTTCTCCTCCCACAGGGACTTCTCCAGCTTGTGCCAGCCGGTCCACTTCTGGCCCTTCTTCAGGCCGTCCTCGCGCAGGTCGACCTTGGGGTCGATGTCGCCGAACGACTCGGCGACCGGCTCGGTGCGCTCCCAGCCGATCCGCGAGGCGGCGTAGGTCTTCTTCGCCTCTTCCAGGTCGCCGGCCTTGACCGCGTCGGCGAACTTCTGCGCCTTCGGGATGGTCTGGTCGGCCTGCTCCTGGACGTACTTGCGGTACGCGGCGACCGCGGCGTCCAGCTTGGGGTCGCGCTTGACGGTGGTGGCCTTGCCGCTGGCGGTCACCTTCTGCCGGATCCCGTCGCCCTTCATGCCCGGCTTGCAGGCGATTTCGTACGAACCGGCCTTGATCTCGGCGGTGATCTCCGTGCGGGTACCGGGCCCGATGTTCTCCCGCTCCGTCACGATGCGGTCGCCGGGCGCGTAGACGTACACCTCGGTGACCTTGGAGCCCTTGTTCTGCACCGCGAAGCGGACGTGTCCGGCGGGGAACTCCTTGGCGGAGAGCTCACAGCTGGAGTCGGTCGCGGTCACCTCGATCGTGCCCTTGCCACCGCCTGCCTTGCCGTCGCTCTTCGCGGCGCAGCCGGCGACGGCGGTGACGGCCGCGACCGCGGTGATGGCGGCGACGGCGGAGGGGCGAAGGGCTCGCATACGGGGCTCCCAGCGGGCTCGGATGTACGAAAACGACGTACGGGAAGGGTAGACAGACGTTAGGGTCGCCACTAAGGCGGCCCTAACTTATCTGAGGCTTACCTTCTCCTGCCCGCCCTGTCCAGTGATCCCGCTCTCATGGACAACGGCCCGATTACGGATTGACCGACGCCTGGTCACGGAACCGTCAAGTCGCGGTCAAGGTAAGGGTCACATCTCGCGACGGAGCATGACCGACGGTATTGCGGGTCCGTGGGTGCCCGATCACTCCCCCTGGCCGCCGGCGACCCGCACGCCGGCGCTTCGGCGAAGACCCCCGAGGGTGGCCCGGTCTCCTCCGGCGCCACCGCGGGGCGAGCCGCCCGTCCGGATCGGCGCTGATCGGCCGTTCCCATCTGACGGGATGTAATTTAGGTTAGCCTTACCTAAGTGCCAGCCCTGGAAGGGGTGCTCCATGCCGCCGTTCCCCCCGGCCGCGACCCGTGACTCCACCCTCGGCCGCATCCGCCACCGCATGCGCGTGCTCTGCGCCGAACTGCGCCGCGGGCTGGTCCGGATGCTCGCCCTCCCGTCACGGAGCGTCCGAGGGGGCATGGCCGGGCCCGGGGGAGGATCCGGGCCCGCCCGCGCTACGCGCTCAGCGGGAACTGCTCGCCCAACTCCCTGAAGACCGCGCTGTTCAGGCGGAACGCGCGCTTGCACTCGTCGACCACCCGCTGCTTCTCCAGGTCGTCCACCGGCAGCGCGTCCAGCAGCGTGCGGTACTCGCGCTTGAAGGCGGCGGGGTTGGCTATGTCCTCGAAGACGTAGAACCGCACCCCGTCGCCCTTGCGGGCGAAGCCCCAGGCCTTCTCGGCGGTGCCGCGGATGATCTGGCCGCCGGAGAGATCGCCGAGGTAGCGCGTGTAGTGGTGGGCGACGTAGCCGGCCGGCCAGTCGCGGGCGCAGACCGCCACGCGGTCGGCGTAGGCGGCGGTGGCCGGCAGCGGCTCCAGGCCGTCGCGCCAGGCCGTGCCGCCGAGGTGGGCGAGATCGCGCTCCAGCTCGGCGGTGCGGGCCAGCTCCGGGCGGATGAAGGGGCCCGCGACCGGATCGTCGGCGAGCGCCTCGGAGGCGCCCTCCAGTGCGCGGTAGACGAACCACAGCTGCTCGGTGTAGCGCCGGTAGGCCGTGACGCCGAGCCTGCCGCCGAGGAGGTCGCTCATGAACGAGGAGTTCTCGGCCTCCGTGTGCTGCTCGTGGGACGCCGTGCGGATGACCGTCGAGAACGGCGCGGCGGGAGCGGACGGAGTGGACGGGGTCGGGTTGGTCGGGCTGGACGCTGCCAAGGCGGACCTCCGGGGGCCGAGGAGAGGGGTCCCCCTGCTCATGGGGTCCCCCCTCCTCGAACGAAGTTGAGAGCTTGGGGGCGGGAGCAGGGGCTCGGCTGAGCCGCTGACGCTTGGGGTCACCTAACTACTTAGGCTTACCTAAGTCAAGCTGTTCCCGACGTCCTGTCGGTAACCAGGCTACCCCTGTTCCCGACGCACTGTCGGTAAAATGTGCCCCACGGCCTGGACGGGCCCCACTGGACCCCGCCCCGCCGCCCTTCACCCACCCGGGCCCGCCTCCGCTCAAGGAAGCGTGAGGATCTCCGCCCCGGTCTCCGTCACCACCAGCGTGTGCTCGAACTGCGCGGTCCGCTTGCGGTCCTTGGTCACCACGGTCCAGCCGTCGTCCCACATGTCGTACTCGTGCGTGCCCAGCGTCAGCATCGGCTCGATCGTGAAGGTCATGCCGGGCTTGATGTCGGTGGTGTGGTGCGGGCTGTCGTAGTGCGGAACGATCAGGCCGGAGTGGAAGGAGGAGTTGATGCCGTGACCGGTGAAGTCGCGGACCACCCCGTAGCCGAAGCGCTTGGCGTAGGACTCGATGACCCGGCCGATGATGTTGATCTGACGGCCCGGCTTGACCGCCTTGATCGCGCGCTGGAGCGACTCGCGGGTCCGCTCCACCAGCAGCTTGGACTCCTCGTCCACGTCACCGCACAGGTAGGTGGCGTTGTTGTCGCCGTGCACGCCGTTGATGTACGCGGTGACGTCCAGGTTCACGATGTCGCCGTCCTTGAGGACGGTGGAGTCCGGGATGCCGTGGCAGATGACCTCGTTGAGCGAGGAGCACAGGGACTTGGGGAACCCGCGGTAGCCGAGGGTGGAGGGGTAGGCGCCGTGGTCGCACATGAACTCATGGGCGACCCGGTCGAGTTCGTCGGTCGTCACACCGGGCTCGATCAACTTGGCGGCCTCCGCCATCGCCTGTGCGGCGATCCGTCCGGCGATCCGCATCCGCTCGATCGTTTCGGCGTCCTGCACCTCGGGACCCGTATAGGGCGTGGGCACGTCCTTCCCGACGTACTCGGGGCGCGGGATCGAGGCGGGGACGGGGCGGGTGGGGGAGATCTTCCCCGGGACAAGAAGCGACTGGCCAGACATGCCAGCGAGTGTATCCGCGGGCCGTCGGGCAGGATGGTGACACGGAACACCCACAGGAGGCGGCAATGGCGCTGTTCAAGAGGCGGACGGTCGGTAAGCCGGGTGAGTGGTACTACTGCCTCCGGCACCACACGGTCGAGGAGGGCCCGGAGTGCCGCGCCGCCGACCGCTTCGGCCCGTACGCCACCCGCGAGGAGGCCGCGCACGCCATGGAGACCGCCAAGGAGCGGAACCTGGAGTGGGAGACCGACCCGAAGTGGCACGACATGGACGCCGGGCAGGCGAAGGGCAAGGGCGGCGCGGGCGAGGACGCTTAGCGCGACGCCCGGACCGGGCCCGCGCCACCGGCATCAGGCCGTGGCCGGGTCCGCGTCCGGGTCCCTGGAGACGGGCCCGGTCCGGCCGTCGCTCCGCTCGCCGGAGGCCGCCCGCCGCTCCCGCATCCGCCGCGCATGCTCATCCGTCCTGGCGTCGTACGCCATCAGCTTCGGCAGCCCGAGCGCCAGCAGCCCCACCCCCGCGAAGCACAGCAGCCCGCCCAGCGACACCGACGCCCGCACGCCGGTCAGCGCCGCCATTCCGCCGACCCGGACCTGGCCCAGCTGCGGGCCCGTCGAGTAGGACAGCAGCTCGATCCCGGCCAGCCGGCCGCGCAACTCGTCGGGGATGGTCTGGTTCCACAGCGCCGAGCGGAATATGCCGCTGATCATGTCGCAGGCGCCGGCCAGAGTCAGGAGCAGCAGCACCAGCCAGACGTTGTGCAGCTGCCCGGCGACGGCGATCGCGAGCCCCCACCCGGCGGCCGCGAGCACGATGGCCCGGCCCTGGCGGTGGATCCTCGACGTCCAGCCGCTGGTGACGCTGACCAGGAACGACCCGGCGGGCAGCGCCGCGTACATCAGCCCCAGGGCCCATGGAGTGTCCAGGTCGTCGGCGAGGAACGGGAAGATCGCCAGCGGGAAGGCGAACAGCATCGCGAGGACGTCGACGGCGTAGGTGCCCAACAGCTCCTTGCGGCTCCAGGCGTAGCGTGCGCCCTCGGCGATCCCGCGCAACGACGGCTTTTGGGCATCGTGCGAGGCGGGCTGGGGCGCCAGCTTCAGCGAGAGCAGCACCGAGACCGCGTAGGTGGCCGCGTCGATGGCGTACGACCAGGTCAGGCCGGCATAGGCGAGCAGCCCGCCGGCCAGTGCCGGCCCGGCGACGGCGCCGATCTGCCAACGCAGCGAGTTGAGCGCGGCAGCCGCGGCGAGCTGGTCGTGCGGGACGATCCTCGGCACGATCGCGTCCAGAGCCGGCCGCTGGAGACCGGTCAGCGCGCTGCTCGCCGCCGCGCTCGCGTACAGCGGCCATATCAGCGGCTCCGGCAGCAGGCTGTTGAGCAGCAGCAGGGCGGAGATCAGGCCGAGCGCGACCTCGGTCCAGACGATCAGCCGGCGGCGGTCCACGGCGTCCGCGAGCGCACCGCCGTAGAGGCCGAAGACGATCAGCGGAATCAGCTCCACGGCACCCAGCGCCCCGACCGCGAGCGTGGAGCCGGTCAGCTCCTTCAGCTGCAGCGGCAGCGCCACGAAGGTCAGAAAGCTGCCGAAGACCGTGACCGCGCCCGCGCACCACATCAGCCGGAAGTCGCGCGAGGAGCGCCAGGGAGCCGGATCCGGCAGCAGGGCGGCGAAGCGCCCGCGGCGGCGGGGCGCGGAACGGCGTGCGGGTGGGGGATGGTCGTCCGAGGTCACGATGCACCATCGTCCGCACGGGCGGCGCGCGGGGCAAAGGGTTTTGCGGCCCCGGGGAGAGGCTTGTGGACCCTGAGGAGCAGGGGCGTTCGATGTCCGATGTCCCACTGCCGAGGGGTGGCGGTGGCCTACCACCGCGGGGGTGGCGGCTCCGTCAGGGCGTCGGCGAGTCGGGCCAGCCGGTCGCGGAAGCGGCGGTGCCGGCGGGGGGCGGGCAGGCTGTTCTCGCCGGCGGCCGCGCTCACCAGATGCTGGACGGTGTCGAGGTCCAGGTCCGCGGGGGTGCCGGTACCGCCGTCGGGCGGGGCCGCCGGCGCGGCGAGCGCGTCATGGGCCAGGGCGTGCAGATCGCGGTCGCCGCCGTCCAGCGCGAGCACCGTCGCGCCGTTGCGACGGGCGTCGTGCACCCGCTCCAGCAGCCCGGCGCCCGGCTGCCCTGGTGTGACGACCAGCAGCGTCTCACCGCGCCCGGCCGCCGCCAGCCGCCCGAGCCCCACCGCCAGATGGGCCGGCGCAGCGCCGGGGACGCGATGGCGCACCAACGTCGGCGACAGCTCCGGCAGGCCCGACCAGGCGGCCTCGTCGTCCAGATGGGCGGCCAGATGCCAGGGCTCGTAGGCGGCGCTGCCGACCAGCAGCAGCCCGCCGCCGTGCGGTGCGACCGCGGCCCGCAGCGACCCGGCGAACCTGCGGGTGGCCTGGACCCACTCCGTCCCGGCGAGCACCTCGCGCAACAGCGCGACCCGTACGGCATCCATGGCACGGCATCCTGCCGCAGGACGGCGCTTCCTGTTTTCGGTTTCAACGGCTGTCACTCGTACGGGATTTGAGGTGCCTTACCGCGTGGGCCCTCGACCGGTCGGCTCGTCGCCCTGGGCCAGTGGCAGACCGGCCTCGGTGAGCAGCCGCCCCACCTCCCGCACCGACTCCTCGCCCAGCGGCAGTTGGGGGAGTGCGGTGGTGCCCCGCTTGATCACGCCGAGGAGGTGGAGGGCCGCCTTGAAGGCGCCCAGTGCGGAGGAGCTGCGGCCCATCTCGCTCTCCGGGCCCGCGTCGACCATCGAGAACAGGGCGGCCAGGCGCTCCTGTTCGGCGGCGGCCCGCTCCCAGTCGCTGGACCGGGCCGCGTCGTAGAGGCGTACGTAGCCCGCCGGGTCGACGTTGCCGAGGCCGGGGACGACGCCGTCGGCGCCCGCCAGCAGGGCGGCGTCCGCGGTCAGTTCGGAGCCGGTGAGGATCGAGAAGCCGGGGGCGGGGCCGGTGCGGCGGGCGGTGCGGCCGCCGAGCGCCACGATCAGCTGGCGCAGCGAGCCCTCGTCGCCGCTGCTGTCCTTGAGTCCGGCCAGGGTGCCGTCCACGGCCAGCTCGCGGACCAGGTCGGGCGTCAGCTTGCTGTGGACGGCCGTCGGGATGTCGTACGCGAGCAGGGGGAGGTCCACGGCCGTGCGCAGGTGCCGGAAGTGGGCGGCGATCTCCCGGGGGTGGGTGCGGGTGTAGAAGGGCGCGGTGGCGACCAGGGCGTCGGCGCCCAGGCCGGCGGCGGTGCGGGCGTGGTCGAGGACCCGCGGGGTGGTGGTGTCGATGGTGCCGGCGAGCACCGGCACCCGGCCGTCCGCGGCCTTGAGCACCGCTTCCAGGGCCGTGGCGCGCTGGGCGTCGGTCAGATAGGCGACCTCGCTGGTGGAGCCGAGGGCGAACAGCCCGTGCACACCGCCGTCGATGAGGTGGTCGGCCAGGCGGGTCAGGCAGGCGGTGTCGACCTCGCCGCGCGGGTCGAGCGGGGTGCAGACCGGGGGGATGACGCCGTGGAGGGGGGTGGACAGTGCCATGGGGGCTCCGGGTCTCCGATGTGGGACGGGTGGACCGATGTCGCCGGACATGGGACATGGGATGTCCTATGTCGTAGCACAATAGAGCCTGTTCACAGGCGGTCGGTCAAGGATGTGCGGTCCCGGGTGGGGCGGGTCGGACAGGGGTGCCCCCTGCTCCTCAAGAGCGTGGGGGGAGGACCGGCGGCGCGGCAGACGCGGTTGCGGGAGAGGGAGAGTCCATGGCGCGAGGGACGATGTCCGAGGATGTGCAGGCGCAGATCAAGCAGTTGATCCTGCAGGGCGGGCTGGTGCCGGGCGACCCGTTGCCCACCGAGGCCGAACTCGTCGGCCTGCTCGACGTCAGCCGCAACTCGGTGCGCGAGGCGCTGAAGGCGTTGCAGGCCATGCGCATCGTGGAGATCCGGCACGGCTTCGGCACCTACGTCGGCCCGCTCACCCTGGAGCCGTTCGTCGAGGGCGTCGCCTTCCGCGCGGCGGTCCGCCACCACCAGGGCGAGTCGAGCCTGTACGAGCTGATGGAGGTCCGCGAGGCCTTGGAGGCGGGCCTGATCGGCACCGTCGCGCGCACCCTGCCCGCCGAGGACCTCACGGTCCTCAAGGGGCTGGTGCAGCGGATGGCGGAGGAGGCGCGCGGCGGCATGGTGCAGAGCGCCACCGACCGGGCGTTCCATCTCGCCCTCTACCGCTCCCTGGGCAACCACCTGCTGAGCGAGGTCCTGGACGCCTTCTGGGCGGCCCTGCGGCGGGTGCGCGAGGACCTGTCCGACGCCCGTCCGGACCCGGAGGTGACATACCGTCAGCACCGGGAGATCGTGGAAGCGCTGGAGGCCCGCGACGCGGACCGCGCGGTGGAGGCGATACACCGGCACTTCGACGGGATCCGCCACCGGCTCGCCGACTAGGGCGTGTCCGATGGGTCATGGCCCGGCCCCGACTCGTCGGGCGGGCCTGGAGGGCGCCGGTCGGGTGGGCGGGCGGACCCTGTTCGCTCAGTCCGTGACGTACGGGGCGTAGCCGACCGGGACCTCGGTCACCTGAAGATCGGAGAAGACCAGGGTGAGTCGGTGCGCGTTCGCCTCGATGAGCACTTCGTGGAAGTCGATTCCGAGCGATCGCGACCGGCGGCGGGCCGTCTCCGACCCGGGGACGAGCTCCGCCCCCGGGTACATGGGCTGGCATTGCACGCCCCAGACGTATCCGTCGAGGCCGGTGGCGGCCTCGTGGTCGATGAGGCGGTCGTCCAGGGAGTCCTACCAGGTCTCGGCCGGCAGGGAGGTCTCGCAGCGGGCCTCGACGCAGTACCGGAAGAGGTACCGCAGGTAGGCCGGCCGCACGCCGGTGCGGGGGTCCGCGGTCGCGTGGACGATGACCTCGTAGTCGCGCATGTAGTTGGTGTACGCGTGGTGCACCAGGGCGTGATCGAAAGTCTCGTCCAGCAATTGTTCGAGTACCGCGGTATCCATGGTGCAGTTTTATCCCGGGCCGCGGATTCTTCGGAAATGAAATAGCCGGAACGGCCGGTGCGGTCGGTATGGGGCGCGGCTCGGCAGGGGCGGTGGGCGGGCTGGGGGCGTAGCACCCGGCCGCCGGGGCGGGGTGTCCCATTCGCCCCGTTCACCGGGATTTCATGCTGCGTCGGGAGTGTCTTCGCCGACACGGAAAGGCGCCATGTGCGGTGCCTTGACGGCCAGTTGGGCACTCCCTATGGTCACCGCAGGACAAGGGACATCCTACGTCCTTGCCCGTTGGGGGTGACCCATGGCGTACGAGAGCTCAGTGCCGTACCGGGCCGGGACCGAGGGGTACACGAGCTTCCGGATCCCCGCCGTGGTCCGGGCGCGCTCCGGGGCCGTCCTCGCCTTCGCCGAGGGCCGGGTCTCGTCGGCCGCCGACTGGGGCGACATCGACATCGTGCTCAAACGGTCCCTGGACGGCGGCCGCACCTGGGGCCCGCTCCAGGTCGTCGGCCGTAACGGCACCGGCACCGCCGGCAACCCCGCACCGGTCGTGCTCGCCGGCGGCCGGGTGCTGCTCCTGCAGGTCCACAGCGCCGCCGACGCCACCGAGGCCCGCATCCGCCGCGGCCAGGTCCCGCCCGCCGACGGCCGGCGGGTCTGGCTCCAGCACAGCGACGACGACGGCGTGAGCTGGAGCGCGCCCCGCGAGATCACCGACCAGGCCAAGCTGCCGCAGTGGCGCTGGTACGCGACCGGGCCCGGCCATGCGTTACGCCTGCGCCGGGGCCCTTGCGCAGGCCGGCTGCTGGTCCCCGCCAACCACTCCACCCCGCCCACGAGGCCGGGCGACGACGGCACCGAGGCCCGCTACAACGGCGGCCACGCCCTGCTCAGCGACGACGACGGCGCCACCTGGCGGATCGGCTACACCGACGGTGACACCGACCTCAGCGTGGCTCCCAACGAGACCTGTGCCGCCGAACTCCCCGACGGCAGCGTCTATCTCAACGCCCGTACGGAAGCCGCCGCGGCGTGGCGCCGCGCCGATGCCGTCTCGACGGACGGCGGCGAACACCTCCTGGCGCCCTTCCGCCCTCAGGCCGGCCTCGCCGGGCCGGTCTGCCAGGGCAGCACCCTGCATCTGGACGGCTCCGGCACCCTGCTCTTCTCCGGCCCCGCACACCCGGCCGCCCGCGCCCTGATGGCCGTACGCGCCAGCCACGACGGCGGCCTGACCTGGAGGACCGCGCACACGGTCGGCGGGCTCCCGGCCGCCTACTCCGACCTCGTACGCCTCGACCGCGACAGCGTCGGACTGCTCTACGAGACCGGCGACTTCAGCGCGTACTCGACGATCACCTTCCGCCGCATCCCCGTGGAGGAGCCGACATGACCAGCAACCCCGTGCACCGCAGAACGGTCCTGGGCGGGGCGGCCGCCCTCGCAGCCGGTTTCGCGCTCGCCGGCTGCGGCGACGGCGACGACGGCCCGAAGCCCGAGGAGCGCCGGAAGGGGCAGAAGATCGAGCTGACCTTCTGGTCCTGGGTGCCCGGCATCGACAAGCCCGTCGACCGGTGGAACCGCGAGAACCCCGAGGTCCAGGTCAAGGTCGAGAAGGTGTCGGCCGTCAACGGTGAGCAGTACGCGAAGATGCACGCCGCCATCAAGGCCGGCAACCCGCCCGACCTGGGACAGATCGAGTTCCCGGTCGTCCCCAGCTTCCTGCTCGACAACGGGCTGCTGGACCTCGCCCCGCTCGGCGCCGCCCGTCACAAGGGCAGGTTCTTCGGCTGGCAGTGGCAGCAGTCCGTCTTCGGCAAGGGGATCTACGCCATCCCGCAGGCGTCCGGGCCGATGGGCCTGTTCGTACGCCAGGACCTGTTCGACAAGTGGGGCCTACGGGCCCCCGGGACATGGGACGAGTACGAGAGCGCCGCCAAGGCCATCCGCAAGAAGGGCGCCTGGATCGAGACCTTCGCCCCCACCAACGGCAACCGCTTCGCCGGCCTCGCCTGGCAGGCCGGCGCCAAGTGGTACGCGGCCGACGGGGACACCTGGATCGTCGGCATCGACGACGAACCCACCCGCAGGGTCGCCGACTACTGGGAGTCGCTGGTCAGGCAGAAGCTCGTCAAGACCATCCCGGACCGGCAGAACGCCTGGTACAAGGACCTCCAGACGGGAGCCATCGCGGCCTGGCTGGGCGCCAGTTGGGGCGATGCGCTGCTGTCCGGCAACGCGCCGGGCACCAAGGGGAAGTGGCGGGCCGCGCCGATGCCCCAGTGGAAGGCCGGCGAGAAGGTCTTCGCCAACTGGGGCGGCTCGACCACCGCCGTCTTCGCCAAGGCGCGCTACCCCAAGGACGCCCTGGAGTTCGCGGTCTGGCTCAACACCGACCCCGAGTCGATCGCCCTGCTGATCGACGGCGGCTACGGCTTCCCCAGCGCCAAGAAGGGCTACGCCACCGCCGACCTCGACGTCGACAAGCCGTTCTTCGGCGGTCAGGCCTACAGCAGGATCTTCGCGGACGCCGGTGCGCACGTCGACACCAGCTGGCGCTGGGGACCCGGCGTGGACACGCTCTACCAGCGGCTCGGCGACGCCTTCACCGATGCGCTCGCCGACGGCGGCTCCTTCCGCTCCGTGCTGAAGAAGGTGCAGGGCCAGACCCTCGCCGACCTCAAGGACAAGGGCCTGAAGGTGGAGAGCGGCGGGTGAGCCGCGACACGCTCGGCAGGACGGAGCCGGTCGCCGCCCCGGCGCGGGCCCCGCAGCGGCGCCCGCGCCGGGCCTCGCGGACCGAGGCCCGCAACGCCCGGGCCGCGGCCGGCTTCGTCCTGCCCTTCCTCGCCGTCTTCGCCCTCTGCTTCCTCGCCCCGATCGGCTACGCCCTCTACCAGAGCCTGCACCGGACCGAACGCACCGGCCCGCTCGGCCTCGGCGGCCGGGAGCACGAGGCGTTCGCCGGTCTCGACAACTACGCCCACGCGCTGTCCGACGACCGGTTCCTGACCGGCTTCGGCCGGGTGCTGCTCTTCGGCGCCGTGCAGATCCCGCTGATGATCGTGCTCGCCACCGCCCTCGCGCTGCTCCTGGAGAGCGCCTCCGCCCGCTGGGTGCCGTTCTTCCGCAGCGCCTTCTTCCTGCCGTACGGCGTGCCCGGCGTCATCGCCTCGATCCTGTGGGGGTTCCTCTACGTCCCCGGCATCAGCCCGCTGGTGAAGATCGCCGACTCCCTCGGCTGGCAGGTGGACTTCCTCTCCCGCGGCACCGTGCTGTGGGCCATCGCCAACATCGTCACCTGGCAGTTCACCGGCTACAACATGCTGGTCCTGATCGCCCAGCTCAAGGCCGTACCGGGCGAGCTGTACGAGGCGGCGCGGATCGACGGCGCGAGCGCCTGGCAGGTCGCCCGGCACATCAAGATCCCGCTGATCCGGCCGGCGCTGGTGCTCACCACCGTCTTCAGCATCATCGGCACCCTGCAGCTGTTCGCCGAGCCGATGGTACTGCGCCCGCTGGCCTCCTCCATCGACTCCGGTTTCACCCCCAACCTGCACGCCTACAGCGAGGCGTTCGTCGGCAACAACCAGCAGGTGGCGGCGGCGGAGGCGGTACTGCTCGCACTGGTGGCGTGTGTGCTGTCCTTCGGCTTCCTGCGGCTGGTCGGCGGGCGCGCGAAGGAGCGCGGATGACCCGGCCCCCGGTCCGCCACCGGATCATCACCGCCTCGCTCCTGACCCTCGCCGCGATCTACTTCCTGGTACCCGTCTACTGGCTGACCGTCTCCACCACCAAGAACAGCGCCGACCTCTTCGGCACCTTCGGCTTCTGGTTCTCCGACCGTCCGCGGCCCCTGGACCACCTCGTCGACGTCCTCACCTACGACCACGGGATCTACGCCCGCTGGTTCGCCAACTCCCTGCTCTACGCCGGGATCGGCGCGGTCTGCGCCACCCTGCTGTCCGCCGCGGCCGGCTACGCGCTGGCCAAGTTCCCCTTCCGCGGCCGGGAAGCGGTCTTCAACGTCGTCCTCGCCGGGGTCCTGATCCCCGGCACCGCGCTCGCCCTGCCGCTCTACTTCCTCTTCAGCGCGATGGGCCTGGCCAACACCTTGTGGGCGGTGCTGATCCCCAGCGCGGTCAGCCCCTTCGGCGTCTACCTCTGCCGGATCTACGCGGCCGCCGCCGTCCCCGACTCGCTCCTGGAGGCGGCGCGGATCGACGGCGCGGGCGAGGCGAGGATCTTCGGCGGGCTAGGGCTGCGGCTGATGACCCCCGCGCTGGTCACCGTCTTCCTCTTCCAGTTCGTGCACATCTGGAACAACTACTTCCTGCCGCTGGTGATGCTCTCCGACTCCGACCTCTATCCGATCCAGCTGGGCCTGACCTCCTGGACCGGTTACGCCGACCGCCAACCGGTGCTCTACCAGTACACGGTCGGCGGCGCGTTCTTGTCCGTGGTGCCGCTGATGGTGCTGATGACGGTGCTCCAGCGCTACTGGCGGACGGGGCTGACCGAGGGCAGCGTGAAGTCATGACCGCCGTGCCGGCGGCGCAGCACCGGCGGCCGTCACGCCGCACGACGTAACGGCGTGACAGGATCGCTGTCATGACTACTTCCGACGCTGCGCAGTCCCCGAATGCCGCGACCCGCGCCAAGGCCGCCCTCCAGCGCGACCCCTGGGACCTCCCGGACGTCTCCGGCCTCGTGGTCGGAGTCCTCGGCGGCACCGGCGACCAGGGCCGCGGCCTGGCCTACCGGCTCGCCGTGGCCGGCCAGAAGGTGATCATCGGCTCCCGGGCCGCCGAGCGCGCACAGACCGCCGCCGACGAGCTCGGCCTGGGCATCGAGGGCGCCGAGAACGCCGAGTGCGCCCGCCGCAGCGACGTGGTGGTCGTGGCCGTCCCCTGGGAGGGCCACGCCAAGACGCTCACGGCCCTGCGCGAGCCGCTGGCCGGCAAGCTCGTCGTCGACTGCGTCAACCCGCTGGGCTTCGACAAGAAGGGCGCCTACGCGCTCAAGCCGGAGGAGGGCAGCGCCGCCGAGCAGGCCGCCGCCCTGCTGCCCGAGTCCCGGGTCACCGCGGCCTTCCACCACCTGTCCGCGGTGCTGCTGCAGGACCCCGCGACCGAGCGGATCGACACCGATGTGATGGTGCTCGGCGAGTCCCGCGCCGACACCGACCTGGTGCAGGCGCTGGCCGCCCGCATCCCCGGGATGCGCGGGGTCTTCGCCGGCCGGCTGCGAGGCGCCCACCAGGTCGAGTCGCTGGTCGCCAACCTGATCTCGGTCAACCGCCGCTACAAGGCGCACGCGGGCCTGCGAGTCACCGACGTGTGACCCCCTGCCGCGCGGGGGCGGGTGGGGCGGGCTCCGGCGGTCCGGGGCATGGGGGACACTGGGAGGGATCGTGTGACCCCTCACCCAGGAGCCGACCCATGGCCCTCTTGCCCCCGCCCAGCCCGGCCCGGCGACTCGCCCTCATGGCCCTCGCCGTGTGCGTCCTCGCCGTCGCCGCGGCCGTCGTCTCCTTCGTGCAGGGCAGCTTCATCGGCATCGTCTGGGTCCTGCTGGCCGGTATCTCCAGCAACATGGCGTGGTTCTACGTGCGCAAGACGAAGCTGGAGCAGGCGCAGCGGGCCCAGGCCGCCGGCTGACGGACCCCGGTCAGGCCCCGGACGGCAGCAGCTGCGGCTCGCCCTGCCAGAAGCGGAAGAACTCCTGGCCCAGGTAGGTGTCGAGCTGCGAGACGCCCAGGCCGCGCAGGACCGCGTCGACGAGGTCGAAGAACACGTGGTTGACCTCCGGGACCCACAGCAGCCCGAAGACCGCCAGCAGCCCGAACGGCGCGAACGGCTCCACCTGCCGCCGCAGCTTCAGCGGCAGCCACGGTTCGAGCACGCCGTAGCCGTCGAGGCCGGGCACCGGCACGAAGTTCAAGATCGCGGCCGTCACCTGGAGCAGTGCGAGGAACGCCAGCGCGAAGCGGAAGGTGGCGGGCACTCCCGCCAGCCCGCCCAGCCAGAACGGCGCCGTGCACACCGCCGCGAACACCACGTTCGTCAGCGGTCCGGCCGCCGAGATCAGGCTGTGCCGCCAGCGGCCCCGGATCCGGCCCCGCTCGATGAACACCGCGCCGCCCGGCAGCCCGATCCCGCCCATGATCACGAAGATCACCGGCAGCACGATGCTCAGCAGCGCATGGGTGTACTTCAGCGGGTTCAGCGTCAGATAGCCCTTGGCCTCGACCGAGATGTCGCCGCTGTGCAGGGCGGTGCGGGCGTGTGCGTACTCGTGCAGGCACAGCGAGACCACCCAGCCGGACACCACGAACAAGAAGACCGCGAAGCCGGTGTTCGCGGCGAGGGTGCCGCTCCACACGGCCCACCCCGACACCGCCAGGACGGCGGCGAGCGCCAGGAAGACCGGGCTGACGCGGCGGTCGGCGGGCCGGATTGCTGTGGTCATGGTGCGGGCTCCCGAGAGTCTGGTGAGGGGCGGCCACGACCGTAACCGGACCACGGCGGCCGGCGCACGGGTCCCCCCACGCGGCATCGATACCCCGGCCCCCTCCCCGGGCCGCTGCCGGGGAAACGAAAACCGGTGGCGAAGGAGTTCCGTCCTTCGACGACAATGGCGTGGTGCGCTACGGAATGCTCGGCACCACCCAGGCCGACCGGGCCGACGGTACCCCCGTCCCCCTCGGCGGCGCACGCCTGCGCGCGCTGCTCGCCGCCCTCGCGCTGCGCCCCGGCCGCGTGCTCTCCCCGGACGTGCTGATCGCCGACGTCTGGGGCGCCGACCCGCCCGCCGACACGGCCGGCGCGCTGCAGGCCCTGATCGGCCGGTTGCGCCGGGCCCTGGGGCGCGCCGCCATCGCCTCGGTCGACGGCGGCTACCGGCTGTGCGCCGAGCCCGACACCGTAGACCTGCACCGCTTCGAGCGGCTCACGGCCGACGGCGGCCGGGCGCTCGCCGACGCGGACCCGTCCCGGGCCGCCGCCCTGCTCGACGAGGCGCTGGCGCTCTGGCGCGGCCCGGCCCTCGCAGACCTCCCCGACGCGCGGGTGGAGGCGGCCCGCGCCGAGAGCCGCCGCCTGGACGCCCAGCGCACCCGCCTCGCCGCGGACCTCGCCCTCGGCCGCGCCGAGCGGGCGCTGCCCACCCTCGTCGCGCTGTGCCAGGTCCACCCGCTCGACGAGCCCCTCCAGGCCCTGCGGCTGCGCGCGCTGCGCGCCGCCGGCCGCACCGCCCAGGCCCTGGCCGCCTATGAGGAGATACGCACCGGCCTCGCCGACCGCCTCGGCGCCGACCCGGGCCCGGAACTGCGCGCCCTGCACGCGGAGTTGCTGACCCCCGGCCCGGAACCGGCCGTAGCCCCCGCCGCCCCCGCCGCGCCGCCCACCGCGCGGCTCGACGCCGCACCGGCCCGCCCCGGCAACCTCCGGGCCCGGCTCACCTCCTTCGTCGGCCGGGACGCCGATCTGGCGGCGATCCGGTCCGATCTGGCCGAGCACCGGCTGGTGACGCTGCTCGGCCCCGGTGGCGCCGGCAAGACCCGGTTGTCGCAGGAGGCCGCCGAGGCCGCCGCGGCGGCGCTGCCGGAGGCCTGGCCGCACGGCGTGTGGCTGGCGGAGCTGGCTCCGGTGGACGATCCGCAGACCGTGCCCGAGGCGGTGCTGACCGCGCTCGGCGCCCGCGAGACCGTCGTCCGCGGCACCACCGCCGAGGGACTGCGCGCCGCCACCGACCCGACCGCCCTGGACCCGCTCGCCCGGCTCGCCGAGCACTGCGCCGGCCGCCGGATGCTGCTCCTGCTCGACAACTGCGAGCATGTGATCGGCGCCGCCGCCGAGCTCGCCGAGCGGCTGCTGGCGCACTGCCCCGGCGTGACGGTGCTGGCCACCAGCCGCGAGCCGCTGGCCGTACCGGGCGAGGTGCTGCGGCCGGTCGAGCCGCTGCCCGACCCGGTCGCGCTGCGGCTGCTCGCCGACCGCGGGACCGCCGCCCGCCCCGGTTTCCGGGTCGGGGCCGACGAGGAGACCGCGGCGGCCTGCGCCGAGATCTGCCGCCGTCTCGACGGGCTGCCGCTGGCCATCGAACTGGCCGCCGCCCGGCTGCGGCTGCTCTCCCCACGGCAGCTGGCCGACCGGCTCGACGACCGCTTCCGCCTGCTGACCAGCGGCAGCCGTACCCTGCTGCCCCGGCAGCAGACGCTGCGCGCGGTGGTGGACTGGTCCTGGGACCTGACCGACGAGCCCGAGCGGGCGGTGCTGCGCCGGCTGTCCGTCTTCGCCGGCGGCTGTGACCTCGCCGCGGCCGAGGAGGTCTGCGCGGGCGACGGCGTCGAGGGGTACGAGGTGGCCGGGCTGCTCGGCTCGCTGATCGACAAGTCGCTGGTGGTGGCGGCGCCGGCCGGCCGGGGCAGCGAGGAGCAGATGCGCTACCGGCTGCTGGAGACGGTGGGGGAGTACGCCGGTGAGCGGCTGGACGAGGCGGGGGAGCGGGCCGGCGCCGAGCGCCGGCACCTCGTCGCCTACCGCGAACTGGCCCGTACCAGCGACCCGTTGCTGCGCGGGCCCCGCCAGCGTCCCTGTATGGAGCGGCTGGAGCTGGAGCACGACAATCTGCGCACCGCGCTGCGCCGCGCCATCGCGGCCGGTGACGAGCACGAGGCGCTGTGCCTGGTGCTGTCCCTGTTCTGGTTCTGGTCGCTGCGCGATCACCGCAGCGATGCCCGCCACTGGGCCACCGCGGCCGCCGCACTCGGCCCCAACCCCTTTCTCCACCCCGTCGAACCAGCGCCCGAGCTGCACGAGAGGCCCATCGACAAGCCGCCGCCGATGGAACCCGAGCAGCTGACGGAGGCCCGCCGCGAGGTCCGTCTGGTCGCGCTGTCCAGCCTGGACAGCGACATCCAGGCCCTGCGCGACCCGGAGATGCAGGAGGAACTGGCCGGCGTCCTCACCGCGTACCGCGCCGGCCTGCCGCAGACCTGCCGGGTGCCCGGTGTGATGTGGCACTACGCGGTGCTGCTGACCGGGCAGCTCGACCAGCTGGCGGAGCTGGTCGACAGCGGGGTGCGGGCCTGCCGCGACCGGGGCTACGCATGGGAGCTGGCCTACGTCCTGCAGCTGCGCGCCAAGATCTTCAACGACCATGCGGGCGGGCTGCCCCAGGCGGCCCGGGACGCCGACGAGGCGCTGCGGATCTTCCTTCGGGTCGGCGACGCCTGGGGTGCGGCCGAGGCGCTGTCGGGGCGGGCCGAGACCCATGAGAAGCGCGGCGCCTACGAGCTCGCGGCGGGCGACTACCGGGCGGCGATGGTGCACGCCGAGGAGGTGGGCGCCCACGGCCAGACCCTGCTGCTGCGCGGCCGGCTGGGCGCCGTACTGATCGAGGACGGCCAGGGCGAGACCGGCGAGCGGATGCTGCGCGAGGTGCTGGCCGAGACCGCGAAGGGCAACAGCGGCCGGGACACCGAGCCGTTCGCGCGGCTGTCGCTGGCCATGCGGCTGTCCGTGACGGGCCGGTTCCAGGAGGCGCGCGAGGAACTGTTCATGGTGCGGGAGCTGTTCACCTCCCGCGCTCCGGACATGTTCGTCGGGCTCCTGGAGGCGTCGCTGGTCTCGGTGGATCTGGAGGAGGGCCTGACCGAGGGGCTGCTGCCGAGGTTCCGCAAGGCCTTGGAGATGATGCAGGAGCCCCTGGCGCGGATGGTCGCCCCGGATCTGCCCGTACTCCAACTCCTCGGCGGCGCCCGGGTGTTGATGGCGGTGCACGGCGAACGGGCCGGCCGGGACGCGGCGCGCCTGGTGGGCGCGTACGACGCGCTGCGGGTCGTCGACCATGTCCCGCCGATGATCATCCGCGACGACCGGGCCCGTACCGAGGCGGCGGCCCGGGCGCTGCTGGGCGATGACGCCTATGACGCCGCGTACGCCGAAGGCGGTGGCCTCTCCCTCGAAGAGGCCACCGCTCTCATCTGACGCGAGCCGGGCGAATGGCCGTCCTACGGGGAAGCCCCCCGTAGGACGCGCGTCAGGTCTTCTTGCGGAACTTCGCCACCGCGAGCGGCATCGTGATCGCCGTGATGGCGACCGCCCAGGCGACGGTGACCACGGTCGGGTGCGCCACCGCGCCCTGGCCGTTGATCAGCGCGCGGGCCGCGTCCGCCAGGTTGGACAGCGGGTTGACGTCGGTGAACCCCTTCAGCCAGCCGGGCATGTCCTTGGTCGGCGCGAAGATCGACGAGCCGAACTGGAGCGGCATCAGCACCATCATCGCCACGCCCTGCACCGCCTGCGGGGTCTTCATGGCGAGACCCAGCAGGATGAAGATCCACATCAGGGCGGCGCCGAAGACCGTGGACAGCACGATCGCGCCGACGAACTCCAGCATGCTGCCGCGGACTTCGAGGCCGATCAGGAAGCCCATGCCGAGCAGGATCGCGGTGGCGATCAGCATCCGGCCGATCTCGACCACGATCTTGGCTATCAGGACCGAGGACCGGGCTATCGGCATGGTCCGGAAGCGGTCCATCACGCCCTTGCGGAAGTCCTCGTTGACGCCCGTGCCCACCGCCATGGCGATGTTCATGCCCATCATCGCCATCATGCCGGGCACCAGATACTGGACGTACTGCTGTTGGTTTCCCTTGCCGAACATCGCGCCGCCGAAGACGTACACGAACAGCAGGATGAAGATGACCGGCATCAGCAGGACGTCGAACATCGACTCGGGATCCTGCTTGATCTGCAGGGCGTTGCGCCGCACCAGCGCGCCGATGTGCCGCAGATTGGCCCGCAGGCCGATCCGGCCCTCGTCGGCGCCGGGCTTGGCGAGCGGCGCCGTGATCGTCGCGGCACTCATGCCGACACCTCCGCGTAACTCCGGTCCATGACGTCCTCGGCGGCCTCCGAGGTCTTCTGGCCCGTGATGGCCAGGAACACCTCGTCCAGGCTGGGCAGATGGGTGGATATCCCGGCGAGCGCGAAGCCCCGCCGGCCGAGCACGTTGACCACCGCGGTCAGCTGTTCGTCGCTGATGATCGGGACGTTGACCACACCCCCGTCGTGGTCGGCGGTCGCGCCCGCGATGCCGTCCAGCCCGGCCTGGGCGATGGCGCCGACCATCCGGTCCAGCTCGCCGGGGTCCGACGGCCGGATCTGCAGGGTCCGCCCGCCGACCTTCGCCTTCAGCTCGTCGACCCGGCCCTCGGCGATCACCCGGCCGCGGTCGATGACCGTCAGCTCGTCGGCCAACTGCTCGGCCTCTTCCATGTACTGGGTCGTCAGCAGCACCGTCGCGCCCTCGCGGACCATCCGCTGGACCTCCTCCCACACCTCGTTGCGGGTGCGGGGGTCCAGGCCGGTGGTCGGCTCGTCCAGATACAGCACGGCCGGGCTGCCGATCATCGAGGCGGCGAGGTCCAGCCGGCGGCGCATACCGCCGGAGTACTTGGCCGCGGGCCGCTTGGCGGCCTCGGTCAGCGAGAACCGCTCCAGCATCTCGTCCGCGCGGCCGCGGGCGTCCTTGCGGGACAGATCGAGCAGCCGCCCGATCATGTAGAGGTTCTCCCAGCCGGAGAGCTTCTCGTCGACCGAGGCGTACTGCCCGGTCAGGCCGATCGTGCGGCGCAGCGCGCGGGGCTGGCGCACCACGTCGAAGCCGGCCACGACGGCGCTGCCGGCGTCCGGCACCAGGAGGGTGGACAGGCAGCGCACGAGCGTCGTCTTGCCGGCGCCATTGGGGCCGAGCACGCCGAGCACGGTGCCTTCCTTCACGTCCAGGTCCACCCCGTCGACGGCCTTGACGTCGCCGAAGTGCTTGACCAGACCGCGCACCTCCACGGCGTTGCCGCCCCTGGTGGTTATCGTCTGTCGCGTCATGCCCTCAAAGATGCCAGCGGCCACTGACAACCCGCCGACAGACCGCCGACAGCGCGGACGGGCCGCCGACGGCCGCACCGGCGGACTGGGCGGGGCACTACGGCGACGGCGGCCGGAACGCGCGGTTCCGGCCGCCGGGCCGATCGTTGCAGAGGAAGGCGTGCCTAGTGGAAGGTGTGCTCCTCGGCGGGGAACGCACCGCCGACGACCTCCTGCGCGAACTCCTTCGCCGCACCGCCGAGCAGCTCCCGCATGTTCAGGTACTGCTTGACGAACTTCGGCACCCGGCCCGCGGTCATACCGGCCATGTCGGTCCACACCAGCACCTGCGCGTCGCAGTCCAGGCCCGCGCCGATGCCGACCGTCGGGATGTGCAGGGAACGGGTGACCTCGGCGGCCAGCTCGGCCGGGACGGCCTCCAGGACGACCGCGAACGCCCCCGCGTCCTGCACCGCCTTGGCATCGCGCAGGAGCTGCTGCGCCGCCTCCTCGCCGCGGCCCTGTACGGGGTAGCCGCCGTAGGCGTTGACCGACTGCGGGGTCAGCCCGACGTGCGCCATCACCGGAATGCCCGACGAGACCAGCAGCTCCACCTGGTCCGCGGAGCGCTCACCGCCCTCCAGCTTGACGGCGCCGACGCCCGCCTCCTTCACCAGCCGGGTGGCGCTGCGCAGCCCTGGACCGGCCCTTCCTGATACGAGCCGAACGGCAGATCGCCGACGACCAGGCTGCGCTTGGTGCCCCGGACCACCGCGGCGGACAGCAGGGTGATCTCGTCCATGGTGACCGGGACGGTGGACTCGTAGCCGAGGTGGCAGTTGCCCATCGAGTCGCCCACGAGCAGGACCGGGATCCCGGCCTCGTCGAAGACGGAGGCGGTCATCGCGTCGTAGGCGGTGAGCATCGGCCACTTCTCGCCGCGCTCCTTGGCGGCGGCGATGTCGCGGACGGTGATCCGGCGCGAGCCGGTGCCTCCGTACAGCGACTTGCTGCGCTCCGAAGCGGGCTTCGCGGTGGACCCCGGGGTGGCCCCGGCGGCCGGCTCGGGAGCAGGCGAAAGCTGCGTCATGGTGACGGCTCCTGTTCGTCATCTCGAGGCACCCTGACGGTGTCCCCGGACTCCCCACCATGCTGGCACGGCCCGCACGCAAAGGAAAAGGGAGGGGCGCGGCAGGCTCCTGTCACCGGCCGGCCGGGCAGGTCGCTCATCGGGCCACGCCGGGCGACCCGGCGCTTTTCGATACGGAACGGCCCCGTATCGAAATGCGTTAGGGTGTCGCCATGGCCACCTCATCCACCCCATCCGCCCCGGGGGAACCACCCGCCCGGCAGGTCCCCGACCGCATCCACCGCCGCCGCTGGGCGATCCTGTGCACGCTGATGCTCAGCCTGCTGATCGTGGTGCTGGACAACTCCATCCTCAACGTCGCCATGAAGACGATCGCCACGCCGTCGCCCACCGGCCTCGGCGCCACCCAGGGCGAGCTGGAGTGGGCGATCAACGCCTACACGCTGGTCTTCGCCGGGCTGCTGTTCACCTCCGGCCTGCTCGGCGACCGCCTCGGACGCAAGAAGGTGCTGCTCTTCGGCCTGGTGGTCTTCGGCGCCGGCTCGGTGCTCGCCGCGTTCGCCGGCTCCCCCACCCAGCTGATCGCCTTCCGCGCCCTGATGGGCCTGGGCGGCGCGTTCGTGATGCCGGCCACCCTCGCCGTCCTGATGAACGTCTTCGAGCGCGACGAGCAGCCGAGGGCGATCGGCGTGTGGGCCGGCGGCGTGGGCCTGGCCATCGCCATCGGACCGATCGCCGGCGGCCTGCTGCTGGACCACTTCTGGTGGGGCTCGGTCTTCCTCGTCAACGTCCCCATCGTGCTGATCGCGCTGATCGCGATGCTGATCCTGGTGCCCGACTCCAAGGACCCCAGCCCCGGAAGGCTGGACCCGGTCGGGGTGGTGCTCTCCGTCGTCGGCCTGGTCCTGCTGGTCTACGGGATCATCAAGGGCGGCCAGCTCGCCGACTTCACCGACCCCCAGGTGTTCGGCACCATCGCCGGCGGCCTCGCCGTGCTGGCGGTGTTCGTGCTGCACCAGAAGCGCAGCGACCACCCGTCCATCGACATCGGCTACTTCCGCAGGCCCGCGTTCTCCGCCGCCGTCGCCGCCATCGCCCTGGTCTTCTTCGCGCTCATGGGCGTCACGTTCTTCATCGTCTTCTACGTCCAGAGCGTGCGCGGCTACACCCCGTTCCAGTCCGGCCTGCTCCTCCTCCCGCTGGCCGCGGCTCAGCTGGTCTTCGCGCCGCGGGCCCGGCTCGCCGTGGACCGCTACGGCGCCCGCGCGGTGTGCACCGCCAGCATGCTCGTGGTGGCCGCCACCATGGCGGGCCTGCTGCTGATGGACACCGACACCCCGATGTGGGTGATGGAGGTGCTGTTCTTCCTCCAGGGCGCCGGCATGGCGCACATCATGCCGCCGGTCACCGTCGCGATCATGCAGTCGCTGCCGCGTGAGAAGGCCGGCTCCGGCTCGGCGCTCAACAACGTCTTCCGGCAGGTCGGCGGCACCCTCGGCGTCGCGGTCCTCGGCTCGCTGCTGTCCACGACCTACCGCGACGGCATCCAGCACAAGCTCGACGCCCTGCCCGGCGTGCCCGCCGGCGCCCGGCACGCGGCCGGCGAGTCCATCGAGGCCACCCTCGGCCTCGCGGACCGGATGGGCGCCGCGGGCCGGCCGCTGGTCAGCGCCGCCCACGACGCGTTCGTCCACGCCATACACGTCACCGCCCTCGGCTCGGCCGCCGTCTCGGTGATCGGTGCCCTGGTCGTGCTGGCCTTCCTGCCGGGCAAAATGGGACCGGCGCCGCGGTCGGCGGAGCCGCAGGACGAGCGGAAGGCGGGCGCAGCGCGATGACCCGGGCGGCGCAGGACCCCGAGGCGACGGCGGGCCGGGCGGAGCCGGGGCCGGCGACCGCCGGGCGGCGCGGGCGGCCGCGCAGCGCCGAGGCCGACTCCGCCATCATCGAGGCGGTGCTGCGCCTGCTGGAGGACGGCGTCTCCATAGGCGAGTTGTCCATGGAGCGGATCGCCCGCGAGGCCGGCGTCGGCAAGGCCACGGTCTACCGCCGCTGGCCCGGCAAGAGCGCCCTGATGCTGGACGTCATGCGGTCGCTGGACGCCCAGAGCCCGCGACTGGCGGGCGATTCGGTCCGCGACGACCTGGTCTGCCTGCTGGAGTTCCTGCGCCGCCGGGGGCTGGCCAAGCGCAACTCGGCGCTGCTGCGCACCCTCGTCAGCCATGTCCAGGCCCAGCCCGAGCTGTGGGCCGAGTACCACGACACCGTTGTACGGGCCCGCCATGAGGCGCTCCTCGGCGTCCTGCGGCGCGGTGTGGCCAACGGCGAGATCCGCACCGACCGCGATCTGGAGACCGTCGCCGACCTCTTCGTCGGCCCGATGCTGGCCCGCGCCATGCTCCACGAGCACAAGGAACTGCCCGAAGGGCTCGCCGAGGACATCGTCGACATGGTCCTGGAGGGCGTACGGCCCGCCCCCCGGGCGGCGGCGGGCTGAACCCGGCCACCCCGGCCACCCCGGTCGCAGCGGTGGGCGCGCGGCCGACACCGGCCGAGCCCGTCGTGTACACCCCGCGGACACCTCGCGAACACCGCCGCGAAGGACGCTCATATGACCGGATCATGCCCGTTGTGTCACAGCATCCGTCACGAACCCCGGGACCGGAACCCCGACCCGCCGCCGCGCCGTCCTCACATCCAAGAAGGCGCACCACGGATCTAAGAAAGTGCGTTATGGCGATCGCCTAGGGTCGTGGACCACAGGCGACGTGCGCACCGGAGCAAGGCAGTGAGGACAGCTACATGGCGCAGGCATACATGACGGAGCCGGGACAGGGGCAGGGGCCCGAGCGGGCCGGTTCCCGGGCCGGACGCCTGCGGAACTGGTGGCGCCCGGAGGGGATGTGGCGGCGCGGCATCGTGCTCGCGGTGCTCGCCGTACTGCTCGGGCTGCTGATGATCCTGCACGCCCGGATCCCCAACGCCGTGGGAAACATGGGCAGTCTGCTGGAGACGTTCCTGCCGTGGCTGGGCCTGTGCATCCCGCTGCTGCTGCTCGCCGCGGTCCTGCGCCGCTCCATGACGGCGCTGATCGCCCTCGTCCTGCCGGTCTTCGCGTGGGTCAACCTCTTCGGCGGCCAGATCACCGACAAGGCGGGCGCCGGCGGCAATCTCACCGTCGTCACCCACAACGTCGACGCCGGCAACCCCGACCCGGCGGCCACCGCCAGGGACATCGTGGCGTCCGGCGCCGACGTGGTGGCCCTGGAGGAGCTGACGGGCGAGGCGCTGCCCACCTACCGCCAGGGCCTGGCGAAGGCGTACCCGTACCACACCGTGCAGGGCACCGTCGGCCTGTGGAGCAAGCGCCCGCTGTCCGACGCCCGGCCGGTGGACATCAAGATGGGCTGGACCCGCGCGCTGCGCGCCACCGTCACCGCCGCCGACGGTCAGCGGTTCGGCGTCTACGTCGCGCATCTGCCGTCGGTGCGGGTCAAGGTCGAGGCGGGCTTCACCGCGGGCCAGCGCGACGGCAGTGCCGAGGCGCTGGGAGAGGCGATCGCCGCCGACCCGGTGCACAAGATCATGCTGCTCGGCGACCTCAACGGGACCATGAACGACCGTTCGCTCGCCCCGGTCACCTCCCAGATGCGCTCCGCCCAGGGAGCGGCCGGCGACGGCTTCGGCTTCAGCTGGCCGGCGGCGTTCCCGATGGCCCGGATCGACCAGATCATGATGAAGGGGATGGACCCGGTCAAGGCGTGGGTCATGCCGTCGACCGGCAGCGACCACCTCCCGGTCGCCGCCTCGGTCAAGATCTGACCGAGGCCGACGGGCGGCGGGCCGGCTGGGGCGGACGGGGGCCGGCTGAGGCGGACGGGCCGACGCCGGCGGGCCGCGCCGACGAGCTGCCGAAACGTAGCCGTCATGCCCCGTTCCCGCTGCGGAATACTCGGGCTGAGAGACTTTGTTCCGTAAGAGAACTTACCTGTCCCCTTACGGACGTCCCCTGAAAGGTCTGGGTCTTTCATGCCCTTGGCTCTGCTCGCGCTCGCGATCTCGGCCTTCGGTATCGGCACCACGGAATTCGTGATGATGGGCCTGCTGCCCAACGTCGCGGACGATCTGGGCACGTCCGTGCCCACCGCCGGCTACCTCGTCTCCGCCTACGCCCTCGGCGTCGTCATCGGCGCCCCGCTGCTGACCGCCCTCGGCTCCCGCATCCCGCGCAAGCGGATGCTGGTGCTGCTGATGGCGGTCTTCACGGTCGGCAACCTGGCCTCCGCCCTGGCCCCCGGCTTCGGCACGCTGATCGCCGGGCGGCTGCTGGCCGGCCTCCCGCACGGCGCGTTCTTCGGTGTCGGCGCGGTGGTCGCGGCCCGGCTGGTGCGCGAGGGGCGCCAGGCCCGCGCGGTCGCCACCATGTTCCTCGGCCTGACCATCGCCAACATCATCGGCGTCCCCGCCGCCACCCTCCTCGGCCAGCGGTTCGGCTGGCGCGCCACCTTCCTGATCGTGGCCGCCATCGGCCTGGTCGCGATGGCCGCCCTGGCCCGGCTGATCCCGCCGCTGCCGGCGCAGGAGCGCACCGGCCTGGCCCGCGAGCTGCGCGCCCTCGGCAGCCGTCAGGTCCTGCTCGGCCTGCTGACCACGGTCTTCGGCTTCGCCGGCATCTTCGCCGTCTACAGCTACCTGGCCTCGATGATGACCGAGGTGACCGGCTTCGCCGAGAGCTCGGTCCCGCTCGTCCTGGCCCTCTTCGGCATCGGCATGACGCTCGGCGCCCTCGCCGCGGGTCCCCTCACCGACCGCGCCCTGCGGCCGACCCTGTACGGCTCGCTGGCGGCGCTGGCCCTCGTCCTCGCCGCCTTCCACTTCACCGCCCAGGTCAAGTGGGCCGCCCTGGTCACCGTCGTCCTCATCGGCGCGGTCGGCTTCCTGACCACCACCCCCCTGCAGATGCTGGTCATGAACAAGGCCCAGCAGGCCCCGACGCTGGCCGCCGCCTCCAACCAGTCGGCCTTCAACCTGGCCAACGCGGGCGGTGCCTGGGTCGGCGGCCTGGCCCTGGCGGCCGAC
Source organism: Streptomyces sp. NPDC043738 (assembly GCF_056436545.1). Lineage (NCBI taxonomy): Bacteria > Bacillati > Actinomycetota > Actinomycetes > Kitasatosporales > Streptomycetaceae > Streptomyces > Streptomyces sp. NPDC043738. The sequence continues at coordinate 105,226 of NZ_JBWKCJ010000024.1, forward strand.
TGGGGCTGGACGTCCCCGACGCTGGTCGGCGCGGTGCTGGCCGCCGCCGGCCTGGCCGTCGCCGTCGTGGCGGGTCTGCTGGACCGGGGGGCCAAGGACGCGTCCCGCATCGTGGCGCGCAGCCGAGAGGCGGCCGCGGAGGCCGGTGCGACCGCCGGGTAGGCCCGCCGCAGGCCCTTCCGGCCCCGGCCCATCGGACACGCCCTGGGACGCCGCCCCGCCGGGTGCCGGGCGAGGGCCCGTCAGCTCCCTTCCCGCCAGCGGTTGGTGATCGGCAGGCGGCGGTCCTTGCCGAAGCCCTTCGTGGAGATCTTCGGGCCGGGCGGGTACTGGCGGCGCTTGTACTCGGCGTGGTCGACCATCCGCAGGACGCGGGTGACCAGCGCCTCGTCGAAGCCCTGGGCGATGATGTCCTCGCGGCCGCGGTCGCGGTCGACGTAGAGCTCCAGGACGCGGTCGAGGACGTCGTAGTCGGGCAGCGAGTCGGTGTCGACCTGGCCGGGGCGGAGTTCGGCGCTCGGCGGCTTGGTGAGGGTGTTCTCCGGGATCGGCGGGGTCTGGCCGCGGTCGGCGGCGGCCTCGTTGCGCCAGCGGGCGAGCTGGTAGACGACGGACTTGTAGACGTCCTTGATGGGGCCGTAGCCGCCCACCGAGTCGCCGTAGAGCGTCGAATAGCCGCAGGCCAGCTCGGACTTGTTGCCGGGGGCGAGGACCAGGTGGCCCTCCTGGTTGGAGATGGCCATCAGGGTCGTACCGCGCAGCCGGGACTGGAGGTTCTCCTCGGCGAGGCCGGTGAGGGAGAGGGACTCCATGTACGCGTCGAACATCGGGCCGATCGGGACCGTGCGGAAGGACAGGCCCGTACGGCGGGCGAGTTCCGCGGCGTCGGTGAGGGAGTGGTCGGAGGAGTAGCGCGAGGGCATCGCCACGGCGTGGACATGGGCGGGGCCCAGCGCGTCGCAGGCGATCGCGGCGACCAGCGCGGAGTCGATCCCGCCGGAGAGGCCGAGCACGACGCTGTGGAAGCCGTTCTTGGCGACGTACGCGCGCAGGCCGACGACCAGCGCGGTGTAGACCTCTTCGAGGTCGCCGAGGCGTTCGGCCTGCCCGCCGGGGGTCTCGGCGGGGTAGGGCGGCAGCGGTTCGGGGGAGAGGGTGAGGTGGTCGACGCGCAGGCCGTCGTCCAGGACGCCGCAGGGGGGTTCGGGCGCCGCGGCCGGCAGGTCGAGGTCGACCAGGACGCAGCCCTCCGCGAACTGCGGCGCCCGCGCGATCACCCCGCCGTCCTTGTCGACGACGATCGAGTCGCCGTCGAAGACCAGCTCGTCCTGGCCGCCGATCATCGCCAGATAGGCCGTGGTGCAGCCGGCCTCCTGGGCGCGCTTGCGGACCAGCTCCAGGCGGGTGTCGTCCTTGTCCCGCTCGTACGGGGAGGCGTTGATGGACACCAGCAGCCCGGCGCCCGCGCTGCGGGTCGCCGGGACCCGGCCGCCGTCCTGCCACAGGTCCTCGCAGATGGCGAGCGCGACGTCGACGCCGTGCACCCGTACGACGGGCAGCGTGTCACCGGGCACGAAGTAGCGGAACTCGTCGAAGACGCCGTAGTTGGGAAGGTGGTGCTTGGCGAAGGTGAGCGCCACCTCGCCGCCGTGCAGCACGGCCGCGGCGTTCTGGGGCGCGCCGGCGGGGCGTCCGTAGCGCGGCCCGGCCTGCTCGCCGCGGTCGAGGTAGCCGACGACGACGGGGAGGCCGCCCAGGCCCTCGTCGGCCAGCCGCCCGGCCAGCGTCCGCAGCGCGACGCGGCTCGCCTCGACGAACGACGGGCGCAGCGCGAGGTCCTCGACGGGGTAGCCGGTCAGCGCCATCTCGGGGAACGCGACGAGGTGCGCGCCCTGGCCGGCGGCGTGCCGGGTCCAGTGCACGATCGTCTCCGCGTTCTGGGCGAGATCGCCGACACAGGAATCGATCTGATTGAGGGCGAGACGAAGTTGAGGCACCCCGCCAGTGTAATCGTCTTTCTGACGCAATGGGTGGCCCGCGGGCTTCGCGGGCCACCCTCCCCCCGAGCTCTCAAGGAGCGGGGGGACCCCCATCGGTGACCGGACCGGCTGCTCGGCCGAGGGGGCGGGTGCCGTCGGTCACTTCGGCAGCCGGTAGCCGAGGACCGTCATCATCCCGGACTCCGAGTGGTAGATGTTGTGGCAGTGCAACATCCACAGGCCCGGGTTGTCGGCGTCGAAGTCGACGGCGAGCTTCTTGCCCGGCAGCATGATCGTGGTGTCCTTTCGGGGGCCGCCGCCGGGCAGCGCGAAGGTGTGTCCGTGCAGATGCATCGGGTGCCACATCTTGGTCTTGTTGCGGAAGACGATCCGCACCCGCTCGCCCTGCTCCACGGGGTACCGCTGCGAGGGGGTGTACGGCTTCCCGTTGATCGCCCAGTTCCACTTCTCCATCGTGCCGGTGAGGTTCATCTTGATGGTGCGGTCGGGTTCGCGGCCGTCGAGCAGGCACGATTCGTCGCCCTTGAGGTCGCCCGCGCTGATCCCCCCGCTGCGCAGCTCCTTCGGGCGGATCTTGGAGTCGGGGGCCTCGCCGCTCCCGGTGCGCAACAGGGCCTGCGCGGTCTGGTTGTTCTTGCCCGCGGAGAGCGCGGTGAACGGGAAGACCCCGTCCTTGGCCGTGACCAGGACGTCGTAGCGCTCGGCCATGCCGATCAGCAGGCTGTCGGTCTTCTGGTGCGTCACCGGGAAGCCGTCGGTGTGCGTAACGGTCATCTGGTGGTCGCCGAGCGCGACCCGGTAGGCGGTGTCGCCGCTGGCGTTGATGATCCGGATCCGGATGCGGTCGCCGGGCCTGGCGCGGAAGGTTTCGCGGTCGTCGCGCGTCTTGCCGTTGATCAGGTGGTACGGGTGTTCGACGGTGCCCGAGAAGTCGTCGTCCATCCGGCCCATGTTCTTCAGCATCCGGGACGCGGCGGCGCGGGAGCGGCTGTCGCTCCGGTGCGTCATCTGCAGCTCGCCATGGCCCATGGGACCGCCGGGCTTGTCCTTGTTCAGCTCGGCCAGGATCGCGTCCGGGGTGACCCCGTCGACCCCGTCGAGCCAGTCGTCGATCACGATGATCCACTCTTTGTCGTACGAGAGCGCCTCTTCGGGGTCGTCGACGATCAGCGGTGCGTACAGCCCGCGGTCCACCTGCACGCCGACGTGCGGGTGGAGCCAGTGCGTACCGGGCGTGGAGGCGGCGAAGAGGTAGTTGAAGGAGTGGCCGGGCCTGACCTCCCGCTGGGTGATGCCGGGGACGCCGTCCATGTCGTTGCGCAGCTGCAGCCCGTGCCAGTGGACGGTGGTGGACTGCGGGAGGCGGTTGCGCAGGGTCAGCGCGATCCGCTCACCCGCGGTGACCCGGATCGCCCGGCCCGGCAGTCTGTCGCCGTACGCCCAGGTGTTGACGATCACGCCGCCCAGGTCGAGCTTGGTCTCGGAGGCGGTCAGCGAGAAGGCCCGGACGGGGCCCTTGCCCCGCTCGCTCTCGGTCTCGGCGACCTGTGCGCCGGAGGGGGAGACATAGCCGGACGGGGGGCGGTCGTCGCGGCCGTGGGGGGCGCCCCCGCCGTGCCTGGTGTCCGGGGCGGTGGATGCGAGGGATCGGGGGGCCAGCAGCCCGCTTCCGGCGGCGGCGAGTCCCGCGCCGAGCACGGCGCGGCGGGAGTGCGTACGCATAGGGAAAGCACCTCGTGGCGATGTCGGTGTGAAGTGTGGTCTGTTCGGGGGCGCCGCCGCGGACTCCGGAGCGTCGGCGGCGGGCGCTCCTACACGCGCGGCACCGACAGTGGGGCGAGGAGTTGGGGACGCGGCGGCGCGGATATTGGCCACTGGCCGCGCAGCAGCCGGGTGCGCAGGGCCGTGCGGGTCGGGGAGGTCAGGGGGTCGGCGACCTGGGCGGTGAACCACGGCAGGCAGCCGCGGCACGCGGCGGCCTCGCCCTGTTCCCGCATCGCGGACCTCCCGACGAAATGACCCATGGGCGGCCGCCCCGCGGACCGCCGCCATTGGAATCTACCCCCGAGGGGTATGGGTCTCCCAGCGCTGTCCGCCGAACGGAGTGGCGCCTGCATATCCTGGGCCTCCACCCGGGACAGCGCGACCCGCAACCGACAGCAACCCACAACGGCTCCGCCCTGGCCCATGCCCACGTACCCGAGACGGATGGCCTTGACCCGCACCCGCCGCTCCGCCGCCGCCCGCCGCCGGGTGGCCGCCGCCCTGCTGCTGCTCGGCGCCGCCGCGTACACCGCGTGGGTGCTGGAGGTGGTGCTCGCCACCGGCCTCGATCCCGTGCAGGCGTACGTCAGTGAGCTGGCCGCCGCCGATCAGCCGCTCGGCGGCCTCTTCCGCGCCACCGACCTCCTCGCCGGTCTGCTGGTACTGGCCGGTGCGGTGACCGCCCTGCCGACGACCGGGCGCGGAGCCTGGGCGACGGCCGGCTGGGCCGCGCTGGCGCTCTTCGGCGCCGCCACCGCGGTCGACTCCCGGCTGCCGCTGAGCTGCGCGCCGACCAGCGATCCGGCGTGCGCGGCCCGGGAGACCGCCGGGCTGGTGCCGGCCACCCACACCGCGCACGCCATCAGCAGCTCGTGCGCGATGGTCGGCGCGCTCGCCGCGCTGGTCCTGCTGACCTTCGCCGCCCGGCGCCACGACCGCTGGCCGCCGCTGGGCCGCTTCGGCCCCGCCCTGGTGCTCGCCGAACTGGCCGCCACCCTCTGGACGCTGGCCTCCGTCGCGGCGTTCAGCGCCGGCCGGGGCACCTGGGCCCTGGGCGCCGGCCAGCGGCTGCAGGTCCTGCTGGTCGCCCTGTACATCGCGCTGCTCGCGGTCTGCGTGGCCAGGTCCGGGCCCGCAGGAGCGGCGGGAGAACGGGCATCGGCGAAGCCGGCACCCCAAGAACCCGCAGCAGGACGAGGAGACCGATGAACCGACACCCGCGCCCGCTGCCCGCCCCCGGCCGGTTCCTGCGCGTCGACGGCGTCGCGCTGCACGTCCTGACCGAGGGGAGCGGCCCGGTCTGCGTCCTGAGCGGCGGTCTGGGGATGGCCTGGTTCGACTGGGACGCGGTCGCCGCGCTGCTCGCCCCGTACCGCACCGTCGTCCGCTTCGACCGCCCCGGACTCGGTCTGAGCGCCCCGGCGCCCGCGCCGCCCACCGTCGCCGCCGAGGCGGACCGGCTCGCCCACCTCCTCGACGCGCTCGGCCACTTCGGCCCGGCCACCGTCGTCGGTCACTCGCTCGCCGGGTTCCACGCCGAGGCGTTCGCCCGGCTGCACCCGGCCCGCTGCGCCGGGCTCGTCCTGGTCGACGGCAGCATCGAGGACGATCCGCGGCCCCGGCTGCCGCGCGCGGTGCGCACCGCTTGGGCGGGCGGCCTGGCCGGCGCGCTGTCCGCCGCCGGGCTGGCGCACGTACTGGGACCGGCGACCCGCCGCCTCATAGGGCGCGCCGCGACCGTCGGCAGCCATCCGGCGCACCCGTGGGAGCGCGCCGGCTACCGCACCAGCCGGGTGGTGCGGGCCTGCGCCCTGGAGAACGCGACCTACCCCTACCAGGCCGCCGAGCTCGCGGCGCTGCGCGGGGACCGTGTGCTGCCCGACGTGCCGGTGACGGTCCTGGCGGCGTACGACGGCAGCGAGACGGCCGGGCAGCTGCGCTGGCTGGAGCGGCAGCGGGCGCTCGCCGCGGAGCTGGGCGGCCGGTTCGCGGTCGCCGCGCCCGCGGGTCATCTCGTGATGGCCGATGTGCCGGAGTCGGTGGCGCAGGCGGTGCTGGACCTGTCGGGGACGGGGCGCGACGCGACGGCGCCGTTCGCCTGAGTCCCGGCCGCGCGCAGGGCGCGGAAACGTGAGAACGCGAAAATGCAAGCCACCGCCCCCTCAACAGCGGGTCAACGACACCTCCGGCCCGCTTCAAGATCGGGCCAAGCCCCCCGATTGGCATGGCCGGCCGCGCTGAGCGGGCGCACCGTGGGAAGGATCGGGGGCGAGGGTTACGGGACGGCGGTTCTGATTCAGGCCAAGGGTGCGTAATGTGACGGTAACCCCCTCACGTGATACTGGTGTGCCACGCACGATCTTCCCCGTGCGTGGACAGGCCGATTGACCTGCAAGGATTGGTGACCCATGGACAAGCAGCAGGAGTTTGTGCTCCGTACGCTCGAGGAGCGCGACATCCGCTTCGTACGGCTGTGGTTCACCGATGTCCTCGGGTTCCTCAAGTCCGTGGCGGTCGCGCCGGCCGAGCTGGAGCAGGCCTTCGACGAGGGCATCGGCTTCGACGGCTCGGCCATCGAGGGCTTCGCCCGGGTGTACGAATCCGACATGATCGCCAAGCCGGACCCGGGGACCTTCCAGATCCTGCCCTGGCGTGCCGAGGCCCCCGGCACCGCCCGGATGTTCTGCGACATCCTGATGCCGGACGGGTCGCCGTCGTACGCCGACCCCCGGTACGTCCTCAAGCGCATCCTGGCCAAGACCTCCGACCTCGGGTTCACCTTCTACACCCACCCGGAGATCGAGTTCTTCCTGCTGAAGGACAAGCCCGTCGACGGCTCCCGGCCGATCCCCGGCGACTCCTCCGGCTACTTCGACCACACCCCGCAGAACGTCGGCATGGACTTCCGCCGGCAGGCCATCACGATGCTGGAGTCCATGGGCATCTCGGTGGAGTTCAGCCACCACGAGGGCGCCCCCGGCCAGCAGGAGATCGACCTGCGCTACGCCGACGCGCTCTCGACCGCCGACAACATCATGACGTTCCGGCTGGTCATGAAGCAGGTGGCGCTGGAGCAGGGCGTCCAGGCGACGTTCATGCCCAAGCCGTTCTCGGAGTACCCGGGCTCCGGCATGCACACCCACCTCTCGCTCTTCGAGGGCGACCGCAACGCCTTCCACGAGTCCGGCTCGGAGTACCAGCTCTCCAAGGTGGGGCGCTCGTTCATCGCCGGCCTGCTGCGGCACGCCGGGGAGATCTCCGCCGTCACCAACCAGTGGGTCAACTCCTACAAGCGCATCTGGGGCGGCACCAACCGCACCGCGGGCGCCGGCGGCGAGGCCCCCTCGTACATCTGCTGGGGCCACAACAACCGCTCCGCGCTGATCCGCGTCCCGATGTACAAGCCCGGCAAGATGGGCTCGACCCGGGTCGAGGTCCGCTCGATCGACTCCGGCGCCAACCCGTACCTGACCTACGCGGTGCTGCTCGCCGCCGGCCTCAAGGGCATCGAGGACGGCTACGAGCTGCCGGCCGGCGCCGACGACGACGTGTGGGCGCTGTCGGACTCGGAGCGCCGGGCGATGGGCATCGAGCCGCTGCCGCAGAACCTCGGCGAGGCCATCGAGCTGATGGAGCGCAGCGAACTGGTCGCCGAGACCCTCGGCGAGCACGTCTTCGACTTCTTCTTGCGCAACAAGAAGCAGGAGTGGGAGGAGTACAGGTCGGAGGTCACCGCCTTCGAGCTGCGCAAGATGCTGCCCGTGCTCTGAGCCACCGCGCCACCGAGAGGCCGCATCATGGCACTTCCCGCTCCGCAGGGACGGCGGAGCAGCACCTTCACCCGGCTGCTGAGGCACGGTTTCACCGACCCCTCGGCGGCCGGGGTGCTGCTCGACGTCCCCGAACTCGCCCCCGTACGCGACGACTCGGTCCTGCTCGAAGCGCTCGGGGCCACCGCGGACCCGGATCTCGCGCTGCGGGGCCTGGCACGGCTGGTGGAGGCGCTGCCGCCGGACGAGCAGCAGGCGCTGCTGAGCACGGTCGTCGCGGCCAAGCCGCTGCGCGACCGGCTGCTGGGGGTGATGGGCGCCTCCGAGGCGCTCGTCGACCACCTCGCCCGGCACCCGGAGGACTGGCAGTCGCTGGTCACCTACGAGTCGGTCGATCTGCACCCCACCACTCCCGAGTTCGAGCAGTCGCTCGCCGAGGGCATCTGGGGCGAGCGGGGTGCCGGCCGCTCACGCGCGGACGCGCTGCGCGCCGCCTACCGCCGGGCCCTGCTGGGCATCGCCGCCCGCGACGTGTGCGGGACGACCGATGTCGCCGAGGCCGCGGCGGAGCTCGCGGACCTGGCCACCGCCACGGTCCGGGCCGCCCTGGAGATCAGTTACGAGGAGGCGCCCGGCGACGCCGCGGTCTGCCGGCTGGCGGTCATCGGCATGGGCAAGTGCGGCGGCCGGGAGCTGAACTACGTCTCCGACGTCGACGTCATCTTCGTCGCCGAGGCCAAGGAGGGCGTCGACGAGGCCAAGGCGCTGCAGGCCGCGACCCGGCTCGCCGCCCGGATGATGCGACTGTGCTCGGACAACACGGTCGAGGGCACGATCTGGCCGGTGGACGCCAATCTGCGGCCCGAGGGCCGCAACGGCCCGCTGGTGCGCACGCTCAGCAGCCATCTCGCCTACTACCAGCGCTGGGCCAAGACCTGGGAGTTCCAGGCGCTGCTCAAGGCCCGCCCGATGGCCGGTGACCTGGGGCTCGGGCAGGAGTACGTCGACGCCCTGGCGCCGATGGTGTGGGAGGTCGCCGAGCGGGAGAACTTCGTCTCCGACGTACGCCAGATGCGCCGCCGCGTCGTCGAGAACATCCCCGCGGCGCAGGTCGAACGCGAGCTCAAGCTCGGCCCCGGCGGGCTGCGCGACGTCGAGTTCGCCGTCCAGCTGCTGCAGCTGGTGCACGGCCGCAGCGACGCCACGCTGCGCAGCGCCACCACCCTGGACGCGCTGGCGGCGCTGGCCGCCGGCGGCTATGTCGGACGCCAGGACGCCGCGGCCCTGGACGCCGCCTACCGCTTCCTGCGCACCTTGGAGCACCGCATCCAGCTCTTCCGGATGCGCCGCACCCATCTGATGCCCGAGGACGAGGCCGAACTCAGGCGCCTGGCACGGTCGTTGGGCCTGCGGACCGAGCCGGTCGACACCCTCCGCAGGGAGTGGAAGTGGCACGCCAGGGAGGTGCGCCGGCTGCATGAGAAGCTCTTCTACCGTCCGCTGCTCGATGCCGTCGCCCATCTGGAGCCCGGCGAGGCACGGCTGTCCGCCAGGGCCGCCCGTCACCGCCTCGAAGCGCTCGGCTACCACGACCCGGTGGCCGCGCTGCGGCATCTGGAGGCGCTGGCCTCCGGCGTGACCCGCAAGGCCGCCATCCAGCGGACGCTGCTGCCGGTGCTGCTCGCCTGGTTCGCGGACTCCGCCGACCCGGACGCCGGACTGCTCAACTTCCGCAAGGTCTCCGACGCGCTCGGCAAGACGCCCTGGTACCTGCGGCTGCTGCGTGACGAGGGCGCCGCCGCCGAGAACCTCGCCCGGGTGCTGTCGGCCGGCCGGCTCGCCCCCGACCTGCTGCTGCGCGCCCCCGAGGCGGTCGCGCTGCTCGGTGCCCCCGACGGGCTGCAGGCCCGCACCCGGGCCGCGCTGGAGCAGGAGGTGCTGGCCGCGGTCGGCCGCGCGGACGGTGCGGAGGCGGCGGTCACGGCGGCCCGCGGGGTGCGCCGCCGGGAGCTGTTCCGCACGGCCGCGGCGGATGTGATCGGTGCCTACGGCACGGAGTTCAGCCCGGCCGACAAGGACCACGGCCACTCGGTCGACGCGGTCGGCTCCGCGCTGTCCGACCTCAACGCCGCCACCCTCGCCGGCGCGCTGCGCGCCGCGGTCCGCGAGCAGTGGGGCGACACCCTGCCCACCCGCTTCGCGGTGATCGGCATGGGCCGCTTCGGCGGCCACGAGCTGGGCTACGGCTCGGACGCCGATGTGCTGTTCGTCCACGAACCGCGCGAGGGCGCCGACGAGCAGGAGGCCGCCAGGGCCGCCCACGCCGTCGCCAACGAGATGCGCCGGCTGCTGGAACTCCCCTCCTCCGACCCGCCGTTGCCCATCGACGCCGACCTGCGCCCGGAGGGCAGATCGGGGCCGCTGGTGCGCACCCTCGCCTCGTACGCGGCCTACTACCGGCGCTGGTCGCTGGTGTGGGAGGCCCAGGCCCTGCTGCGCGCCGAACCGGTCGCGGGCAACGCCGGCCTGGGGGAGCGGTTCATCGAGCTGATCGATCCGCTGCGCTATCCGGCCGAGGGCCTGGGCGAGGACGCGGTCCGCGAGATCCGCAAGCTCAAGGCCCGGATGGAGGCCGAGCGGCTGCCCCGCGGCGCCGACCCGACCACCCACGCCAAACTGGGGCGCGGTGGTCTCAGCGACGTCGAGTGGACCGTGCAGCTGCTGCAGATGCAGCACGGCTGGGAGATCCCCGGGCTGCGTACGACCCGTACCCGCGAGGCGCTGGCCGCCGCCCACGCCGCCGGGCTGATCGGCACCGAGGAGGCCCAGACCCTGGACGAGGCCTGGGTGCTGGCGGCGCGGGTGCGCAACGCGGTGATGCTGGTGCGGGCCCGCCCGGGGGACACCTTCCCCACCGACGGCCGGGAGCTGGCCGCCGTGGGCCGCTACCTCGGCTACGAGGAGGGGCACGTCGGCGAGATGATCGACGACTACCGGCGGATCACCCGACGGGCGCGCGGCGTGGTGGAGGAGATCTTCTACGGGGCCTGACGCTCCAGCAGGCCCCGGCAGTGCGCCAGGAATCCGGCCAGGGTCAGCTCGAAGGCCTGGTCGGCGCGGTCCGGCCCGACGGCGTCCTGCGCCGCGGACAGCCGGGGCGCGCCGGCGCCGTCGGGGACCTCCCACATGACCTTCGGCGCCGACATGTCGAGCGCCGAGCCGAGCACGATGTTGTCCAGGCCGGTGATCACCGGCAGCACGGCGGACGGGGCGAAGCCGGCGTCCAGCAGCATCCCGGCCACCCGTTCGTACTGGGCCAGCACCTTGGGCGCGCGGACCGGTGAGGTCATCAGCATCGGGATCGTGCGCGGATGGGCGGCGAACGCGGCACGGTAGGAGCGGGCCCAGGCCGCCAGCGCGCGGTCCCATGAGGCGTCGTGCAGGGTGCCGGGGTCGATGGCGTCGGTGACCCGCTCCCGCAGCAGCTCGATCACCCCGGCCCGGCCGTCCACATGGTGGTACACCGAGGCGGTCTGCACCCCGAGCCGGCGGGCCACCTCCGGAACGCTGAAGTCGCCCTTTGCGTCGACGAGTTCGAGCGCCGTCGCGCCGATCCGCTCCCGGTCCAGCAGGGCCTTCCGCGGCCGCCCCATGTCCTTGCTCCCGCCCGACCCCGCCGAGGGGTCTTCCCGAATCGTACGGCGGGGGGTACCTTCCCAAAAACCGAAAGCCTTTAGGTTTTTCTCGCGGTCGAGCTGCCGTCACCATCCCCGTACGTGCCGGGCCGCCTCCTTCCCTCCCTCGGCAGAAGGGCATCGAGACATGGCCGCACAGCCCGCACCCCGCGACGGGGCGTCACCGCACAGCCCGCCACCGGCCGCCTCGCTGCGCCGCGGCACCCTCGGCGTCGCCGACATCGCCTTCTTCGTGATCTCGGCCGCCGCCCCGCTCACGGTGATGGCCGGCACCTCACCGCTCGCGATCGGCGCCGGCGGCCCCGGCGCCCCCGTCGGCTACCTCCTCGCCGGCGCCACCCTCGCCCTCTTCGCCGTCGGCTTCACGACCATGGCCCGGCACGTCCGCAACGGCGGCGGCTTCTACGCGTTCATCACCCGGGGACTCGGCCGACCGGCCGGCTTCGGCGCCGCCACCGTGGCCCTGCTCGCCTACAACGGCATGCAGATCGGCGTCTACGGACTGCTCGCCACCGCCACCCAGGACGCGCTGCGGGCCTTCTGGGGCATCCACCTGCCCTGGCCGCCGATCGCCGTCGCCGGCGTCCTGGTCGTCTGGTACCTCGGCCACCGCTCCATCGACTTCGGCGCCAAGGTCCTGGGCGTCCTGCTGGTCGCCGAGACCGGCATCCTCGTCCTGCTCGCCGGCGGCGTACTGCTGCACGGTGGCGCGCACGGCCTGGCGCTGGACTCCTTCACCCCCGGCAACGTCCTGGTGCCCGGCACCGGTGCGGTCCTCGCCTTCGCCTTCGCCGCCTTCACCGGCTTCGAGTCCACCGCGATCTACCGCTACGAGGCCCGCGATCCGGCCCGCACCATTCCCCGCGCCACCTACCTCGCGGTCGCCTTCCTCGGCCTCTTCTACGCCTTCGTCATCTGGATCGTCATCCAGGCCGTCGGCAGCGACCGGATCGTCCGGGCCGCGCTGCACGACCCGGCCGGCCTCTTCTTCACCGCCACCACCGAGTACGTCGGCAGCTGGGCCGCCGGCCTGATGCACCTCTTCATCGTCACCAGCATCCTCGCCTCCCAACTGGCCTTCCACAACGCGATCAACCGCTACGTGCTGGCCATGGCCCGAGAAGGCGTGCTGCCCGCCGCGGTCGGCCGCGTCCACCCGCGCCACCGCTCCCCCTACCTGGCCGGCGCGGCACAGAGCCTCCTCGCGGTCCTCGTCGTCGTCGGCTTCGCGCTGGCCGGCGCCGACCCCTACCAGCAGCTGCTGCTGTGGATGAACACCCCCGGGATGCTCGGCCTGCTGGTGCTCCAGGCGATCACCGCGGCCGCCGTCCCCTGCTACTTCCGCCGCTTCGCCCACCAGGAAGGGGCGCTGCGCACCGTCATCACCCCGATCGCCGCCGCCGTCCTGATGGCCGGCGCCCTCTGGCTGGTCATCGCCAAGATCGACCTGATGACCGGCGCGCCGCCGGCCACCAACACCGCCCTGGTCCTCACCGTCCCCGCCGCCTTCGCCCTCGGCCTCCTCGGCGCCCGCCGGATCCGCCGCAGCCGCCCCGAGGTCTACGCGGGCTTCGCGGCGGAACCGGAGGAGGACGAGGACGAGGACGAGGGGGCGAGGGACGGGGGCCCGGGCGGCGAAGCAGGGAAGAGGGACGAGGGGAACAACGGGGATGAGCGGACGGCAACGGCCGGCCGGCGCCCCGGCGAAGAACCGGCCCCCGGAGAAGCGGCCGCACCGGCCCCCGGCGAGGAGGCCACCGCCCCGGCCCCGTAACCGCAACCGGCCGGAACCGGCCGAGCCCCGCACCCCACCGCGCCACCCAACAGCCCCCATGCCCACCCCCCAGGAGCCCCCATGCCCGCCGGATCCGCCCCGTCATCGCCCCTCACCACCGCCGACACCGTCCTGACCGGCGCTCGGGTCCGCACCCTGGACCCGGACCGCCCCTGGGCCGGGGCCGTCGCGATCAAGGACGGGCGGATCGCCGCGGTCGGGGACGAGCGGGACGTACGGGACTGGCGCGGCGCCGCGACCGAGGTCGTCGATCTGGCCGGGGCGACCCTCACCCCCGGCTTGGTCGACGGCCACAGCCACCCCGTCTGGGGCGTCGAGATGGCCACCGGCCTCGACCTCTCCCAGGTCCGCGACCTCGACGAACTGCGCACCGCGCTCGCCCGCGCCGCCCGCGCGCTCGGCCCCGGCGAGTGGCTCACCGGCTGGGGACTGGACCACAACGTCTTCGGCGGCCGCCCCGTCCACCGCGATCTGGTCGAGGACGCGCTCGGCGGCGCCCCGGCCTTCCTGCGGCTCTACGACGGGCACTCGGCGCTGGCCAGCGGCCGGGCCCTGGCGGCCGCCGGGATCGACGGGCCGCGCGGGTTCGCCCAGCGCGCCAGCGTCGTCTGCGACGCCGACGGGCGCCCCACCGGGCACCTCGTCGAGCACGCCGCGATGGAGCTGCTGACGCCCGCCGTCCCGCGCGCCTCGGCCGCCGACCGCCGCGCCCGGCTGCTCGCCCTGCTCGACGACATGGCCGCCGGCGGTCTCACCGGCGCCCACGTCATGGACCTGGAGAACGACGGCGTCCTTGAGCTGCTGTCCGGTATCGAGGCGGACGGCGGTGTCCTCCCCCTCCGGCTGCGGCTGGCGCCCTGGTGCATGCCGGGCATCGACGAGGAAGGCCTCGACCACCTCGTCGAGCTGCAGCGGCTGGGCGGCCGGCACTGGCGCGTCGGCGGCGTGAAGTTCTTCATGGACGGCACCGTCGAGGGCGGTACGGCCTGGCTGGAGCACGCCGACTGCCACGGCCAGGGCACCGACGCCTTCTGGCCGGACCCCGCCGCCTACACCCACGCCGTGCACCACCTCGCGCGGGCCGGTGTCCGCACCGCCACCCACGCCATCGGCGACGCCGCCGTACGGCACGTCCTGGACACCGTCGAGCTGCTCGGCGACGACGCCCGGCGGGCCCGCCACCGGCACCGCATCGAACACATCGAGACCGTCCCCGCCGAGCAGCTGCCGCGCTTCGCCCGCCTCGGCGTCGCCGCCTCCATGCAGCCCACCCACACCGCGTACACCCGCGCCGACCACACCGACGCCTGGTCCCGGCGGGTCGGCGAGGAGCGCGCCGGACGGGCCTGGCGCTGTCGAGATCTGCGGGAAGCGGGCGCGGTGCTGGTACTCGGCTCCGACTGGCCGATCGCCCACCACGACCCCCGCCAGGTCCTGGCCACCGCCCGGCTCCGCCGTCCCGCGGGACGCCCGGACGTCGCGCCGGTCACCCCCGGTCAGGCGCTGACCGGCCTGATGGCACTGGAAGGGTGCACCTCACACGCGGCACTGGCGGTGGGCGAGGAGCACCAGGCCGGCCGCATCGCCCCCGGCTACCGCGCCGACCTCACCGCCCTGGCCGTGGACCCGGTCACCGCCCCCGCGGACGACCTGGGCGCGGCAGAGGTACGTCTGACGATGACGGGCGGGCACATCACCCACCGCTCCGTGGGCTGAGCCCCTCGGGGCCTGGGTGTACGCCTGGGCGCCCGGCACCGCCCTCAGACCACCGCCGGGGCGAGCCGCGACAGCCGGTGCGGCAGTGTCCGGTACCAGACGCCCGCCAGCGCGAACCCGAAGCTCAGGCAGAGCACCCCGCCGACCGCGTCCAGCCAGAAGTGGTTCGCCGTGGCGACGATGACCAGCAGCGTCGTCGTCGGGTAGAGCAGCCCGAGCGCCTTGGCCCACACCGGCTCGGCCAGCAGCGCGATGATGATGCCGCACCACAGCGACCAGCCGATGTGCATCGACGGCATCGCCGCGTACTGGTTGGACATCGAGGCGAGGTTGCCGGACGCCATCGAGCCCCAGGTGCCGTGGTCGATCAGGGTGTCGACGAAGCCGCCGTCCGGCATCAGCCGGGGCGGCGCCAGCGGGTAGAAGTAGTAGCCGACCAGGGCGACGCCGGTGGTGGCGAACAGCGCCAGCCGGGCCGCGGCGTAGCGGCCGGGATGCCAGCGGTAGAGCCACACCAGGACGCCGATCGTCACGATGAAGTGCAGCGTCGCGTAGTAGTAGTTCATCGACACGATCAGCCAGGTCACCGAGTCCACCGCATGATTGACGGTGTGCTCGACGGCGATGCCCAGCGAGTGCTCCGCCTGCCAGATCCAGTCGGCGTTCTTCAGCGCCTTCGCCTTCTGCTCCGGCACCGCGTTGCGGATCATCGAGTAGATCCAGTAACTGACCGCGATCAGCAGGACCTCGAACCAGAGCCGGGGTGTGCGTGGGGAGCGCAGACGGGCCAGCCGGCCCGCTTCCGCTGGCCGGTCCGTACGGTCCCCGGTGAGTGGCGGGGTGGTCGACGGGCCGTCCAGAATCCTCGTATTCGCTTCACCCATAGGCAGACAGTTTGCCAGAAAGGGGCGTGTCGCCGATCATCCTTCGGGCGGGTATTCGATCGTTTGTATCGGTCTTGAGGGGGAGTCGGAACCCCGGTACTTCTGGGGGACACCCCCCGTCAGGTGGCGCGCAGCGGCCGGGGGATCCGGGTGGTCTTCGGCGCCGAGGCGGTCGAGCCGCGGACCACCAGCTCGGGGTGGAAGACGAACTCGCTGTGCGGCGCCGGGGTGCCGCCGACCTCCTCCAGGAGCGCGCGGACCGCGGCCTGCCCCATGGCCGTGACCGGCTGCCGGATCGTGGTCAGCGGCGGGTCGGTGAAGGCGATGAGGGGGGAGTCGTCGAAGCCGACCACGGAGATCTCCCGCGGGACGTCCAGCCCGCACTGCCGGGCCGCGCGGATCGCGCCGAGCGCCATCATGTCGCTGGCGCAGACGATCGCGGTGGTGCCCCGCTCGATCAGCGCGCTCGCCGCGGCCTGCCCGCCCTCCAGGGTGTAGAGGGAGTGCTGGATGTACGGCTCCGCCTCGGCCGGGCCGATCTGCAGCCGCTCCTGCATGGCGCGCACGAAGCCCTCGATCTTGCGCTGGACGGGCACGAACCGCTTGGGGCCCAGCGCCAGCCCGATCCGCCGGTGGCCCAGCGCGCCGAGGTGGGTGACGGCCAGATCGACCGCGGCCCGGTCGTCGGGGGAGACGAACGGCGCCTGCACCTTGTCGGAGAAGCCGTTGATGAGCACGAAGGGCACGCCCTGGCCGCGCAGCTGCTCGTAGCGCTGCATGTCGGCGGAGGTGTCGGCGTGCAGTCCGGAGACGAAGATGATCCCGGCCACCCCGCGGTCGACCAGCATCTCGGTCAGCTCGTCCTCCGTGGAGCCGCCCGGGGTCTGGGTGGCGAGCACCGGCGTGTACCCCTGGCGGGTCAGCGCCTGCCCGATGACCTGGGCGAAGGCCGGGAAGATCGGGTTCTCCAGCTCCGGGGTGATCAGCCCGACCAGGCCCGCGCTGCGCTGCCGCAGCCGTACCGGGCGTTCGTAGCCCAGCACGTCGAGGGCGGCCAGCACGGACTGGCGGGTGGTGGCGGAGACACCGGGCTTCCCGTTGAGAACCCGGCTGACGGTGGCCTCGCTGACACCCGCCTGCGCTGCGATGTCGGCCAGCCGGGCGGTCATGGAGGGGACCTTACCGTCCGGCTGTCAGATTGCCCACCAGGTGCAGCTGTCGCCGGGGAGCACGGCCGACGCGCCGTTGACGGTCACCGGTGCGCTGGAGAGCAGCGGTGTTCCGGAGGGCGGCAGTTCGACGTCGTGACCCAGCGTGTTGACCGTGCAGAGCAGACCGGGGCGGGTGAAGGCGAGGACGCCCGCGGGGGCCGGCTGCCAGCTCAGCTCCCCGTCGCCCAGGCCCGGCAGCCGGCGCCGCAGGCCGAGGGCGGTGCGGTAGAGCTCCAGGGTGGAGGCGGGGTCGCCGGTCTGCGCCTGGACGGTGAGCGGTGCCCAGTCGGCGGGCTGCGGCAGCCAGCTGCCGCCGTCGCCGAAGCCGTACGGGGGCGCCTGGCCGGACCAGGGCATGGGCACCCGGCAGCCGTCCCGGAAGCCGTCCTGGCCGCTGGTCCCGGCGGCCTGGCCGCGGAAGAACGCCGGGTCCTGGCGCGCCTCGTCGGGCAGGTCGGTGACCTCGGGCAGGCCCAGCTCCTCGCCCTGGTAGAGGTACGCGGAGCCGGGCAGTGCCAGCATCAGCAGGGTGGCGGCGCGGGCGCGGTCCATGCTGCCGCCGAGGCGGGTGGTGTGCCGTACGACGTCGTGGTTGGACAGCACCCAGGTCGTCGGGGCGCCGACCGAGGCGGTGGCGGCGAGCGAGGCGTCGATGACCGAGCGCAGCGCGTCGGCCTGCCAGGGGGCGTTGAGGAACTGGAAGTTGAAGGCCTGGTGGAGTTCGTCCGGGCGGACGTAGAGAGCCAGCCGCTCGGCGGTGGGGGCCCAGGCCTCGGCGACGCCGATCACCTGCTTGCCGTGGGCGTCGCCGTATCCGTCCAGCAGTCGGCGCCAGGTGCGGTGGATGGCGTGCACCCCGTCCTGGTCGAAGAACGGCAGCACCTGGGTGCCGATCAGTTTCGCCTGCTGGCCGTGGCCGATGTCGGGCAGGCCGGGCGCCTTGACCATGCCGTGGGCGACGTCGACGCGGAAGCCGTCCACGCCGAGGTCGAGCCAGAAGCGCATGATGGCCTCGAATTCGGCGTGCACGTCCGGGTTGTCCCAGTCCAGGTCGGGTTGCTCCGGGGCGAAGAGGTGCAGGTACCAGTCGCCGCGTTCGGTGCGGGTCCAGGCCGGGCCGCCGAAGACCGACTCCCAGTCGTTGGGCGGCAGCTCGCCGTTCTCCCCCTTGCCGGGGCGGAAGAGGTAGCGCTGCCGGGCGAGTTCGGGGTCCTTGAACCACGGGTGCCGGTCGGAGGTGTGGTTGGGCACGATGTCGACGATCACCCGCAGGTCCAGGTCGTGGGCGGTGCGCAGGAGGTCGTCGGCGTCCTGGAGGGAGCCGAAGAGCGGGTCGACGGCGCGGTAGTCGGCGACGTCGTAGCCGCCGTCGGCCTGCGGTGAGGCGTAGAACGGCGTCAGCCAGACGGCGTCCACGCCCAGGTCCTTGAGGTACGGCAGCCGTTCGCGGACCCCGCGCAGATCGCCGACGCCGTCGCCGTCGCTGTCGGCGAAGGAGCGGACGTACACCTGGTAGATGACGGCGTCGCGCCACCAGCTGGGACCTCGGCCCGGTCCGGCGGCCTGGGGGGCGGGGCTGGGGGAAGTGAGCTCCTGGGTCATCTGCCGTCCCTGTCGAGGTCAAGAGGCGTGTGGGGTGCCGTTACGGAGTCAACGCTCGGGCGGGCGCGGGGTGACGTGCCACGACCTCCTCAAGGGTCCCGTTCCGGACATCCCGCTGCAATCCCTTCCAGCAATCTTGCAGCAATTTGCCGCAAGGTCTTTCGATTTGTTTGCAGCGCTGTTACGTTCCTGACCGCCATCTGAGGCATTTCCCTAAGGAGTTCACATGCGGCGTGGCATAAGGGGCATTACGGCCGGCGCGCTGGTAGCGGGCCTGGCGCTGGCGGCAACGGCATGCGGTGGCGGAGGTGACGGCGAAAACGGCAGCAGCGGGGGCGAACTGTCGGGAACCGTTACCTTCTGGGACACCTCCAACGACGCCGAGAAGGCGACCTACCGCAAGCTTGCCGAGGGCTTTCAGAAGGAGCACCCGAAGGTCCACGTCGAGTATGTGAACGTCCCCTTCGGCGACGCCAACGCCAAGTTCAAGAACGCGGCCGGCGGCAACTCCGGCGCCCCCGACGTGATGCGCACCGAGGTCGCCTGGACCGCCGACTTCGCCAACCTCGGCTACCTCGCCCCGCTCGACGGCACCCCCGCCCTCGACAAGGCCGACGACTACCTCCCCCAGGCCCTCGGCTCCACCAAGTTCAAGGGCAAGACCTACGCCGCACCCCAGGTCATCGACACCCTCGGCCTCTTCTACAACAAGAAGCTGCTCAAGGACGCCGGTGTCGAGGTGCCCAAGACCTTCGACGACCTGGCCGGCGCCGCCAAGAAGATCAAGTCCAAGACCGGCGCCACCGCCCTCTACCTGCGCGGTGACGATCCCTACTGGTTCCTGCCGTACCTCTACGGCGAGGGCGGCGACCTGGTGAACGCCCGCGACAAGGTCGTCGAGATCGACGACGGCGCCGGCGTCAAGGCCTTCAAGACCCTCAAGAGCCTGGTGGACTCCAAGGCCGCGGTCACCGACGCCACCGACGGCCAGGAGAACCAGCTCAAGGCCCTCAAGGACGGCACCGTCGCGATGGCCATCGACGGCCCCTGGGACATCGAGGGCGCCCGCGCCGGCAAGGCCTTCAAGGACAAGAACAACCTCGGCGTCGCCCCCGTACCCGGCGGCAGCAGCGCCCAGGGCTCCCCGCAGGGCGGCTGGAACCTCTCGGTCTACGCCGGCAGCAAGAACCTGCAGGCCTCCTACGCCTTCGTGAAGTACATGAGCTCGGCCAAGGTCCAGCAGCAGACCACCGAGCAGCTCAGCCTGCTGCCGACCCGCAAGTCCGTATACGACGTACCGGCCGTCAAGAACAACGAGATGGTCAAGTTCTTCAAGCCCGCCGTCGACGGCGCCGTCCAGCGTCCCTGGATCGCCGAGGGCAACTCCCTCTTCGAGCCGATCAAGGTCCAGATGAACAAGGTGCTCACCGGCGCCGCCACGCCCGAGCAGGCCGCCAAGGCGACCGGCGACGCCTACCGGAAGCTGCTCAAGGACTACAAGTGACCTTTGCTGTACGGGTGCGCCGGACGCTCGGCACTCACTGGTACGCATGGACGATGGTCGCCCCGGTGGTACTCGTCATCGGGGTGATCATCGGCTATCCGCTGGTGCGCGGCGTCTTCCTGTCGCTCACCGATGCCAATGAGGCCAACGTCGAGCGGAACATCGGCGTCAACCACATCCCCGCGACCTACAAGTTCACCGGCCTGGACAACTACCGGGCGGTGCTCTCCGACGGCGTCTTCTGGGACCGCCTCGGCTGGACCGCCCTGTGGACCGTCGGCTGCGTGGGCGTCACCTTCCTGATCGGCCTCACGCTCGCGAACATGCTCAACCGCACGCTGCGCGGCCGCACGTTCTACCGCCTCGCGCTGATCCTGCCCTGGGCCGTCCCCGCCTTCATCTCCGTCTTCACCTGGCGGATGCTCTACAACGAGAAGAACGGCATCCTCAACAAGCTGCTGGCCGGCGGCGGCATCGACGCCGTCCCCTGGCTCAACGACCCCACCTGGGCCAAGCTCTCGGTCATCGCCGTCAACGTCTGGCTGGGCGTGCCCTTCATGCTCGTCGCCCTGCTCGGCGGCCTGCAGTCCATCCCGGCCGAGTTGTACGAGGCCGCGGAGATGGACGGCGCGAACGCCTGGCAGCGCTTCCGCAACATCACCCTTCCCGGGCTGCGCGCCGTCAGCAGCACGGTGATCCTGCTCTCCGCCATCTGGACCTTCAACATGTTCCCGGTGATCTTCCTGCTCACCAGGGGCGGCCCCGGCGACGCCACCGAAATCCTGGTGACCTACGCCTACCGGCTCTCCTTCGTCGACAGCCCCCGCAACTTCTCCGAGTCCGCGACCTGGGGCGTACTGATCCTGCTGCTGCTCTCGGCCGTCGCGGTCGTCTACCGCCGGGCGCTGCGCAAGCAGGGAGAGGTGTGGTGAGCATGCGTCACAAGAGAAGCCCGCTGGCCTCGGTCGGCCTGCACGCGGGCCTGGTCGTCGCCGCCGCCGTGGCCGTCTTCCCGCCCCTCTGGCTGCTGATCACCTCCTTCAAACCGCGCAACGACGCCTTCTCCACCGGGCTCATATCCCACCCCACCCTCGCCAACTACACCCACGTACTGGCCGACACACAGTTCCTGACCTGGTTCGGGAACTCGGTGGTGATCGTCGGGCTGACCACCGTCCTCGGCGTGTTCATCGCCGCCACCACCGGCTACGCCGTCAGCCGCTTCCGCTTCCCCGGGATGCGCCCGCTGATGTGGCTGCTGCTGATCACCCAGATGTTCCCGGTCGCGGTCCTGATCGTGCCGCTGTACAACCTGCTGGCGAGCCTCGGCCTGCTCAACCAGCCGGCCGGGCTGGTCGTCACCTACCTGACCATCGCCGTGCCGTTCTGCGCCTGGATGATGAAGGGCTTCTTCGACACCATCCCGGTGGAGATCGACGAATCGGGCCGGGTCGACGGCCTCAACCCGTTCGGCACCTTCTGGCGGCTCGTCCTGCCGCTGGCCCGCCCCGGCCTCGCCGTCACCGGCTTCTACACCTTCGTCACCGCCTGGGCCGAGGTCGCCTACGCCTCCGCCTTCATGACCGGCGAGGAGAACCTCACGCTCGCCGGCGGGCTGCAGACCTTCGTCAACCAGTACACCAACGACTGGGGTTCGATGACCGCCGCCGCCGTGATCATCGCGGTACCGGCCGCGCTCGTCTTCGCCTTCGCCCAGCGCCACCTCGTCGCCGGACTGACCGCCGGCACCACCAAGGGATGACATGACCCCACAGCACGACGTCACTCCTGACCACGCCACTCCCGCCACCGGCTGGTGGCGCGACGCGGTGATCTACCAGGTCTATCCGCGCAGCTTCGCCGACGGCAACGGCGACGGCATGGGCGACCTGGCGGGCATCCGCAGCCGGCTGCCGTACCTCAGGGACCTGGGTGTGGACGCCGTCTGGCTGAGTCCGTTCTACGCCTCCCCGCAGGCCGACGCCGGCTACGACGTCGCCGACTACCGCACCATCGACCCGATGTTCGGCACCCTCGCGGACGCCCAGGGGGTGATCGACGACGCCCACCGCCTCGGCCTGCGCATCATCGTCGACCTCGTCCCCAACCACTGCTCCGACCAGCACGAGTGGTTCCGCCGCGGACTGGCCGAGGGCCCCGGCTCCACGGCCCGCGAGCGCTTCCACTTCCGCAAGGGCCGCGGCGAGAACGGCGAGGAGCCGCCCAACGACTGGGAGTCCCTCTTCGGCGGCCCGGCCTGGACCCGGGTCCCCGACGGCGAGTGGTACCTGCACCTCTTCGCCCCCGAACAGCCCGACTTCAACTGGGACCACCCCGCCGTCCAGGACGAGTTCCGCTCCATCCTGCGCTTCTGGCTGGACCTGGGCGTCGACGGCTTCCGGGTGGACGTCGCCCACGGCCTGGTCAAGGCTCCCGGCCTGCCCGACATGGGCCGCGCCGACCAGCTCACCCTGCTCGGCACCCAGACCCTGCCCTTCTTCGACCAGGACGGCGTGCACGCCATCTACCGCTCCTGGCGCACCGTCCTCGACGAGTACGCGGGCGAGCGGATAGCCGTCGCCGAGGCCTGGACCCCCACCGCCGAGCGCACCGCGCTCTACCTCCGCCCCGACGAGCTCCACCAGGCGTTCAACTTCCACTACCTCAACACCACGTGGGACGCGAAGGAGCTGCGGGAGGCGATCGACGCCTCACTGGACGCCATGCGCCCCGTCGGCGCCCCGACGACCTGGGTGCTGTCCAACCACGACGTCGTACGCCACCGCACCCGCCTCGGCGGCGGCCTGGACCGCGCCCGTGCGGCCACCCTGCTGATGCTGGCGCTGCCGGGCTCCGCGTACGTCTACCAGGGTGAGGAGCTGGGCCTGCCGGAGGTCACCGACCTGCCCGACGAGGTCCGCCAGGACCCGTCCTTCTTCCGCGCCACCGGCCAGGACGGCCTCCGGGACGGCTGCCGGGTGCCGCTGCCCTGGTCCGGCCAGGCGGCGCCCTACGGCTTCGGCGACGGCGGCAGCTGGCTGCCGCAGCCCGCCGACTGGGCACCGCTCACCGTCCAGGCGCAGACCGGCGACCCCGCCTCCACCCTGGAGCTCTACCGCACCGCGCTGTCCCTCAGGCACAGCCACCCCGGCCTCGGCGCGGGCGACGCGGTCGAGTGGCTGGACGCGCCCGACGGCGTCCTGGCCTTCCGGCGCCCGGGCGGACTGGTCTGCACGGCCAACACGACCGGGTCCCCGGCCCGGCTGCCCGCCCCCGGCCGCCCGCTCCTCTCCTCCGGCCAACCGCCCTTGGTGGACGGTGACTTCATCCTTCCCGCCGACACCACCGTCTGGTGGGAGGAGTGACCCAGCCCCCGGAGCACGCCACCCCCCGGCTCGCCGACATCGCCGCCCAGGCGGAGGTCAGCGAGGCGACCGTCAGCCGCGTGCTGAACGGCAAGGCGGGGGTGGCGGCGGGCACCCGCCGCCGGGTGCTCGCCGCGCTCGACGTCCTCGGCTACGAGCGACCGTTACGGCTGCACCGCCGCAGCGCGGGCCTGGTCGGCCTGGTCATCCCGGAGCTGACGAACCCGATCTTCCCGGCCTTCGCCCAGATCATCGAGCAGTCGCTGGCCGGCCACGGCTACACGCCGGTGCTGTGCACCCAGATGCCCGGCGGCGCCACCGAGGACGAACTCGTCGAGCAGCTGGAGGAACGCGGCGTCACCGGCATCGTCTTCCTCTCCGGCCTGCACGCCGACACCCGTGCCGACCCCGCCCGCTACGCCCGCCTCGCCTCCCGGGGCGTCCCGTTCGTCCTCATCAACGGCTACAACCCGCACATCGACGCGCCGTTCGTCTCGCCCGACGACGGCGCGGCGGCCCGGATGGCGGTACGCCACCTGGCCGAGCTGGGCCACGAGCGGATCGGGCTGGCCGTCGGCCCGGTCCGCTACGTCCCCTCCCACCGCAAGGCCGAGGGGTTCGTGGCGGCGCTGGGCGAGTCGTTCGGCCTGTCGAGGGGGCAGGCCGAACGGTTCGTCCAGCACACCCTGTTCAGCGTCGAGGGCGGTGACGCGGCGGCCGCGGCCCTCCTCGACGAGGGCTGCACCGGCATCGTCTGCGGCAGCGACCTGATGGCGCTGGGCGCCGTACGCGCGGCCCGCCGCCGGGGCCTGGACGTGCCCGCCCAGCTCTCCGTCGTCGGCTTCGACGACTCCCAGCTGATCGCCTTCACCGATCCGCCGCTGACCACCGTGCGCCAGCCGGTGCAGGCGATGGCGACCGCCGCCGTGGGCGCCCTGATCGAGGAGATCCACGACCGGGCACAGGGCCGGGAGAGCCCGGCCCGGCGCACCGAGTTCATCTTCCAGCCGGAGCTGGTCGTACGGGGATCGACGGGGCCGGCCCCGGGGTGAGAGCCGGCCCTCCTGGGCGGCGTACGACACGAACGCCGCCCAGGCGCGGGCCGGGACGCCGAGCTGAACGGATGAGGAGAGGTGCCGGACGGGGCGGCTCAGGCGGCGGGGCGACGGGCGTGGAAGATGCCCCAGCGCAGCAGGTTCCGGCGGGTGATGTCCGTCCAGAGGGGGAGGTTGGCCAGCAGCTCGTCGACGTAGGCCGGGCTGATGACCTCGCGCAGTTCGGCCGCGCGGTGGCGGACCTCCTCGTCGAGGCGCGCGTAGTGGGTGGCGATGTCGGCGGTGCGGTCCTCGTAGGTGGCCTTCAGGCCGAGGCCGGACAGCAGGTCCAGGTACCGGGACGGCGTCCCCAGGGCCGGCATGGAGAGCCGGGAGGTCGCGGGGCGCACGGCCTCCGGAGGGGTCTTCTCGTCCGTCATGATGTCCGAGAAGACCAGGGCCCCGCCCGGCTTCAGTACGCGTACGGCCTCGGTCAGCGCGCCCTGCTTGTCCGGCACGTGGCTCAGGACCTCCAGGGACCAGACGACGTCGAAGCGTTCCGCCTCGTAGGGCAGGTCGCCCAGGGAGCCGGTGACGACCTCGATGAGGCCGTCCAGGCCGCGCCGGGCGTTGGCCGCGCGGTGGCGCCGGTTGTGCTCCTCGCTGAGGTCGAGGGCCACGACGCGGCAGCCGAAGCGTTCGGCCAGCGCACGGGCGGAACCGCCGTATCCGGAGCCGAGGTCGAGGACGGCGGCGTGCGGGCCGAGCAGGTCGGCGGCCTTGTCCGCGGCGTGCTGGACGGTACGGCGCGAGGCGTCGGCGATCGCCTCGTGCGCGTCGGCGTAGATGCCGACGTGGATGTCCTCGCCGCCCCAGACGGCGTCGTAGAAGGCGTCGACGTCGGCGGTGTCGTAGTAGGTGCGGGTCGCGTCGTCGTGGTCCGGTGTGCTGCTGGTGTGGTTCCCGGGGTTGTTGATCACGGTGGGGGGATTCCCCGGACCGGTCGGGGTGATTCGTCCGTCTTGCAGGCATAGGTGACTATGCGCCAACTGGCTGCGGGGGCGAGGGCGGGCCTTGGTGCCGGTCCGACCGGCCGGGCGCGTAGGGCCCGTTGAGCTGTGGACCTCCGGCCGGCCGGACCGTTACTGCAGGAACGTAACACCGTTGCAATCTCTTGCGTAAGGTCTTGCAACAAGGAATCAGGGCGGATAGAACCATGAGCCATGTCCTCCCTCACCCGCCGGGCCGGCCGGCACCTGGCCGCCGCACTGGCCCTGACCGTCGGCGCGGCGGCCCTGCTCGTCTCGTCCCCGCAAGCGCCCGCCCAGGCGGCCCCGTCCGGCCCGAACCAGGCCCTGGCGCAGTGGATCGACCGCGACACCGTGGTCTGGAAGGGCGCCGAACGCGCCGACGCGCAGCTGGAGTTCGGGGCGGGGGAGGGCGATCCGGCCGGACGCCGCATCCGGCTGACGCCCGGGACCCTCAGCCAGGCCGAGCGCGCCGCTTATCCCCACCTGACGGGGTATCCGGCCTTCACCGTCGACCCCCGCGACCAGGACCTGGCCCGCACCGCGCTGCGCGGCCGGCTCGTCGCCGCCCAGCGCACGGCGGACGGGCGGCTCGCCACCACCGGCGTGCAGATACCCGGCGTCCTGGACGACCTCTACGGCGCCCGCGCCCAACGCGCCGCACTGGGGCCGGTCTTCCACCACGGGCGCCCCACCCTCTCCGTATGGGCGCCCACCGCCCGCACCGTCTCCCTCGAACTCGACGGCCGCACGGTCCCGATGCGCCGCGACGACAACAGCGGTGTCTGGCGTGCCCAGGGGCAGCGCGACTGGGTCGGCAAGCCGTACCGCTACCTCGTCACCGTCTGGGCGCCCAGCGCCGGCACGACCGTCACCAACAAGGTCACCGACCCCTACTCCACCGCTCTGACCGCCGATTCGGGCCGCAGCCTCGTCGTCGACCTCGGTGACCCGAAGCTCGCCCCCAAGGGCTGGGCGGGGCTGCGCAAGCCCGCCGCGGTGCCGCTGCGCCGGGCCCGCATCCAGGAGCTGCACCTGCGCGACTTCTCCGTCGAGGACCGCACCTCCCGCCACCCCGGGCAGTACCTCGCCTTCACCGACGCGCGGTCGGACGGCATGCGCCATCTGAAGTCCCTTGCCGCGGCCGGCACCTCCTACGTCCACCTGCTGCCGGTCTTCGACGGCGCGACCGTCCCGGAGAAGCGCGCCGACCAGGACCGGCCCGGCTGCGACCTGACCGCGTACGCCCCCGACTCCGATCGCCAGCAGGAGTGCATCGCCCAGTCCGCCGCCCGCGACGCCTACAACTGGGGCTACGACCCCATGCACTACACCGTCCCCGAAGGGTCGTACGCCTCGGACCCGGAGGGCGCGGCCCGCACCGTCGAGTTCCGCCGCATGGTGCAGGGGCTGAACGGCGCCGGACTGCGCACCGTCATGGACGTCGTCTACAACCACACCGCCGCGAGCGGCCAGGACCCGCACTCCGTCCTGGACCGCATCGTCCCCGGCTACTACCAGCGGCTGCTCGACGACGGCGGTGTGGCCACCTCCACCTGCTGCTCCGGCACCGCACCGGAGCACACCATGATGGGCAGGCTCGTGGTCGACTCCGTCGTCACCTGGGCCAGGCAGTACAAGATCGACGGCTTCCGCTTCGACCTGATGGGCCACCATCCCAAGGCCAACATCCTCGCCGTGCGCAAGGCCCTGGACGCGCTGACCCCGGCGAAGGACGGCGTCGACGGCAAGCGGATCATCCTCTACGGCGAGGGCTGGAACTTCGGCGAGGCCGCGAACGACGCCCGGTTCGTCCAGGCCACGCAGCGGAACATGGCCGGCACCGGCATCGCCACCTTCAGCGACCGGGCCCGCGACGCGGTGCGCGGCGGCGGCCCCTTCGACGCCGACCCCCGGGTCCAGGGCTTCGCCTCGGGCCTGTACACCGACCCCAACTCCTCCCCGGACAACGGAGATCCGACTGCCCAGCGGGCCCGACTCCTGCACTACCAGGACCTCATCAAGGTCGGCCTCACCGGCAACCTCGCCGACTACACCTTCACCGACACCACCGGCCGCCGCGTCAAGGGCTCCCAGATCGACTACAACGGCGCCCCGGCCGGCTATGCGGCCGACCCGGGCGACGCCCTCGCCTACGCCGACGCGCACGACAACGAGACCCTCTACGACGCGCTGGCGTACAAACTCCCACCGGCGACCGGCGCCGCCTACCGCGCCCGCCTGCAAGTCCTTGCGCTGGCCACCGCAGCCCTTTCGCAGGGCCCGGCCCTCTCCCAGGCCGGTTCCGACCTCCTGCGCTCCAAGTCCCTGGACCGCAACTCCTTCAACAGCGGCGGCTGGTTCAACGCCCTGCACTGGAACTGCGCCGACGGCAACGGCTTCGGCCGCGGACTGCCCCCGGCCGCCGACAACAAGGACAAGTGGTCCTACGCCAAGCCCCTGCTGGCCGATCCCGCGCTGCGCCCCGGCTGCGCCGAGATCACCGGCGCCTTCGCCGCCTACCGCGACCTGCTGCGCATCCACGCCACCGAACCGGCCTTCGGCCTGCCCACCACAGCGGCGGTCCAAAAGGCACTGTCCTTCCCGCTCTCCGGAAAGGACGAGACCCCAGGCGTCCTCACCATGCGCCTCGCCGACCTGGTGATCGTCTTCAACGCCACCCCCCACCGGCAGCACCAGACCGTCCCCACCCTCGCCGGCCGGCCCTACGCCCTGCACCCCGTCCAGGCCCACGGCGCGGACCGCACCACCGCCACCGCCTCCTACGCCCCCGCCTCGGGCACCTTCACCGTCCCCGCCCGCACCGTCGCGGTCTTCCGGCACACGCAGAGCTAGGGGGCCCGGCGAAAACGGATCGCGGCACGACGGCCGAGGCGCCACGATGGGCATCGACACAGAGGGTGACCAGGGGGGCGACGAGTGCCGGGCGGCGCACAGGGATTCGTGTACGACGAGCTGGGAGACGGATCCGTGGTGGTACGGCACCACGGACGGCGGGCAGCGGTGTTGCGGGGCGGCCGGGCCGAGCGGTTCCTGCGGGAAGTGACCTCCGGCGACGCCCAGTTGGTGATGGCCCGGTGGACGGGCAACTACCGGCGGGGCAACGAGCGCGCGGCGCGTCAGCACCCGAGGAACGCCCGGTAGCAGCGCCGGGCGGCTCGGCTCAGCCGGCCAACCGCTTCTCCAGGAGGGTGACGGCGTACGGACTGCCGCCGCCGTTGTCCTTCTTGGACGCTTGCTCCCCGACCACCGTGTACCCCGCGGCCTCGTAGTACGTACGCAGCCGCGGATTGGACGAGACGCAGTCCAGCCGGGCCCACCGCCGCCCCGCCTCCGCGATCCGCCGCTCGCCGTGCGCCAGCATCGCCCGCCCGGTCCCGGCCGGTGCCCGTCCGCGGTCCACCATCAGCCGGTGCACATAGCCCGCCTCCGGCGGCTGCGGTCCCCACGCGGGCTCGTCGTTCCACCACAGCTCGAAGGCGCCCGCTATCCCCCCGCCGGCCTCCGCGAGCCAGACCTCGCCGTCCGCCATCCGCCGCCGGAAGTGCCCCTCGTCCTTCCCGCCGGGCTTCCACTGGTCGATCCCCGACTCCTGCATCCAGCGAGCGGCGGCGTCGTACAGGGAGACCAGAACGGCCAGATCGGCACCGGGGCGGGCGAGTCGAAACGTGATCTCGTTCATGGGCCGGATTCTGTCAGTCGTTTCGCGGAGCTTGGACGGCCTCCCACGTTGTCGGCTTTCCCGCCGTGGTGCCGTGTCGCCGTTGCGCCTGCGGCGGGCGGTGGTTTGTCGGGTGCGGTGACAGCCCTACGGACTCCGTCCTACGGTCTGTCCCCTCCCGCGGGTGGGTGGAAGTCGGGCTGGTGGGGGCTGGCCCCCTCACTCGACTTCCTGCACACGAAGGCTGACGTTCACCCCCACCGTCTTCTCCCACCCACTCACGGGAGGGGGCGGGGGGGGGGGGGGGGGGGGGGGGGGGGGGGGGGGGGGGGGGGGGGGGGGGGGGGCGCGGACTGCCAACCGCGACCCCCCGCCCCCCGCCCCACCCCCGGCGCACCACA
>NZ_JBWKCJ010000024.1:134686-143748 GCF_056436545.1 Streptomyces sp. NPDC043738
CTCCCACCCGGGCGATGGGGGCGGGGGCGGGTTGGGGGCGGGCTCGCACGCCCACCCCCCCCCCCCCCCCCCCCCCCCCCCCCCCCCCCCCCCCGTCACCGGCAGCCGAACAGCCCCGCGCAGCGGACCCCGCCCGCCGCAGGCGCAACGGCGCGAAACCTCCCACGGCGGGAAAGCCGACAACGTGGGCCGCAGCAAAGCGCAGCGAACGGGCAACGGCGAGGAACCCCCACGGCGGGCCAGCCGACAACGTGGGGAGGTCAACCAAGCGCAGGCGCGGGAAGCGCCATCAGCCGGCCCACCAGATCCGCGAACATCCCGTCCGCCGGTTCGTCGGCCAGCATCCGGCGCACGACCTGCGCCATCCGCTCGTCGTACGCCGCGCTCACCGCCGCCAGCGCCGCGAAATCGTGGACGAGCTGCCGCTCCAGTTCGGTGCGCGGGATGCTGCGCCGGTCCAGCCACAGCAGCGCGGTGGTCTCGGCCAGCGAGATCCACGAGCGCACCACCAACTCCAGCCGCGGGGTGGGGTCGGGGACCTCGAGATGGGCGACGATCTGCTCGTACGCGGCCTGCCGCACCCCGTCTATCATCGCGCTCGCCCGGGTCGAGCCGACCGCCGGACCGCCGCGCATCAGCGCCGAGAAGCCGGGGCCGTGTACCTCGACGAAGTCGAAGAAACGCTCCATCACGCGCAACAGGCGGGCACCGAGCGGGCCTTCGTGCGGTTCGACGAACCGGGACGTCAGCTCCTCGGCGGCCCGCCGCAGCGCGGCCTCGTACAGCTGCCGCTTGCCGGGGAAGTAGTGGTAGACCAGCGGCCGCGAGATGCCCGCCGCCTCGGCGATCTCGTCGATCGAGACGTCCTCGGGGGAACGGTGGCTGAACAGATCGAGGGCGACCGCGATCAGCTGATCACGCCGCTCCTCGACGCCCATCCTGCGTCGCGCCCCGGTCGTCATGCGGACCAGCCTAACCATCCGGGGCGCGGCACGGAATCGCGCGAGGACGCGAAGTCGTCAAAGATCGAGCACCAGACCTCCGCCCCGGGCCCGCGAGACGCAGATGAGCAGCGAGTCCGCGCGCTCGGCGTCGGTCAGCAGCTCGTCGCGGTGGTCGACCTCACCGGACAGCACCCGCTGTTGGCAGGTGCCGCAGAAGCCCTGCTCGCAGGAGTACGGGAGGTCGGGCAGCGCCTGGTCGCGGATCGCCCGCAGCACGCTGGTGTCCGCGGCGACCGTGACCGTACGGCCGGTGCGGCGCAGTTCCACCTCGAACGGGGTGTTCCCGCCGGACGGTGCGTCGGCGACCGGGGCGAACCGCTCGGTGTGCAGCGTCAGTCCCTCGGACACGGTCGGCAGCAGCGCCTCGACCGCCGCCATCAGCGGCTCGGGCCCGCAGCAGTAGACGGCCGCGTGCGGCGGCGCACCGGCGAGCACCGCCGCCAGGTCGGGCCGCCCGTCCTCGTCCTCGGCGACCACCGTCACCCGGTCGGCGCCGGCCCCCGCCAGCTTCTCGATCTCCGCCAGGAACGGCATCGAGGCCCGCGACCGCCCGCCGTACACCAGCTGCCAGGGCACCCCCTCGCGCTCGGCCTGCCGGACCATCGGCAGGATCGGCGTGATGCCGATGCCGCCCGCGATGAAGACATAGGCATGGCTGTCGTGGAGCGGGAAGCGGTTGCGCGGCCCGCGCGCCTGCACCACCGTCCCCTCGTGCAGCAGCTCGTGCACCTCGCGCGAGCCGCCCCGGCCGTCCTCGATCAGCCGGGTGGCGATGGTGTACGCATCGGGCGTCGCGGGGTCCCCGCACAGCGAGTACTGGCGCACCGCCCCCGACGGCAGCACCAGGTCCAGATGCGCGCCGGGCTCCCACGCGGGCAGCTCCGCGCCCGCCAGCCGCAGCCGTACCACCCCCTCGGCCTCCGCGGTCCGCTCCACCACGGTCAGTTGCCGTACGCCCGAGCCCCGGCCGGCGCCGTCGCGGCCCCTGCCCGAGACGGGCTCCTCCAGCGCGGGCATCGGCCACAGAGGCGACGCCTTGACCCGCCGGCGCAGCGCCCTCCGGGCGACCAGCAGCGCCGCACCGGCCATCACCAGCGTCCGCATACGGGGCATCTCAGGCACCTCCGGCGGTGCGGGCCTCGGCCGCGGTCGCGGCGGGGGACCCGGCGAGGTAGGCGACGGCCTGCGTGGTGCTGCCGTGCTGCGAGGGGTGGTAGGTGCGGCTGAGGTACTGCGGGATGGAGCGCGCCATGGCTCCCGCGGTCGGCAGTACGCCCTGTCGGCCGGCGCGGAAGAACTCCCGGAAGCTGGCCCTGCCGTCGACCAGCGAGGGGTCGTTCTCCATGAAGAAGCGGGTACCGCGCTGCCACAGGAACACCAGCGCGGTGAACGCCGTGGCCCAGGTGCGCACCCGCCGCCGGTAGCCGCCGTCCAGGTGCATGAAGAGGTCGAACGCCACCGACCGGTGCTCGACCTCCTCCGCGCCGTGCCAGCGCAGCAGGTCGAGCATCATCGGGTCGGCGCCCCTGGCGTCCAGCGCTTCGGCGTTGAGCACCCAGTCGCCCAGGAACGCGGTGTAGTGCTCGATGGCGGCGATCGTCGCGACCCGCTCCAGCAGCCACCACTTGCGGGCCCGGCCCGGCGGCAGGGTCCGGTCGCCGAGCAGCTTCTCGAAGAGCCAGTCCACCTGCGCCGTGTACGGGGTCGGGTCCAGCCCCCGCTCCTTCAGGTGCGGCAGCACCTCGTCGTGGGCCTGTGCGTGCATGGCCTCCTGCCCGATGAAGCCGATGACGTCCGCGCGCAGCCGCTCGTCGCGGATGTAGGGCAGGACCTGCTTGTACACCCGCACGAACCACCGTTCGCCGGCCGGCAGCAGCAGATGCAGCACATTGATGGTGTGGGTGCTGTCCGGATCGCCGGGTATCCAGTGCAGCGGGGTGTCGGCCCAGTCGAAGGCGACGTTGCGGGGCTTCAGCGGGATGTGCTCGGACGCGACCGCCTGGGGCCGCAGCGAGGCCGTATTAGACATGGCGTCAATGTACTGACGGGTAAGGAATGCCGATACCCCTCGGACGGCGAAAGCTCGACAATTTCCCGGCGGGCGCCCCGCGGCGCACCCGCCGGGACCGTCAGCCCAGCGCCCCGATCTTCCTGCCGTTCACCAGCCGGCCCGCCAGCTCCGCCCGGTCGCCCTCCTTCGCGGGCAGCGACAGCAGCCGGCCGGGCGCCTGGCCCCGCACCCCGCCGGTCACGCTGATCGACGCGACCTGGTCGCTGCCCGCCGCCAGCAGCCACCGCCGGCCGTCCGCGCCCTTCCACAGCACCCCGGCCAGGGCGCGGGGCGCCCGCGGACCGCAGGCCGTACCGCCCTCGGCACGGGCCGCCACCACACCCGGTGCGTACGGCCGGCCGGCCGGCGCCGGAGTCTGGATCTGGGCCGTCGTCCGGCTGCCCGGGCCGCGCCAGGTCTCGGCGCGGGTGCACAGCCAGGCCGCTTCGCCCGCACCACCGGGGAGCGGCTGCCGGGCGAACTCCCAGGAGTTCACCGCACGGACGCCCTGGCCGCGGACCGCGGCCAGCTGGCAGGCCGTCCTCGCCCAGGCCGTCCGGGCCTGCGGGGCGGCCACCTCGCCCGGCTTGCGCGGGGTGCCGTACGTCAGCCGGGCCGGGGCCAGCTCGCCGAGATCGGTCAGGAGCCGGCCGCCCATGCGCAGCGCCGGCCAGGTCGTGCACGTCTCGGTGGGTCGTGGCGCGGGCACGGGGGCGGTCACCCCGTGTGCGTCGATGCGGGTGGCCTCGCCCGCCGCGTCCGGCTTCAGCAGATCCACCAGCCGGGCCCGCTTCACCCAAGGGGCCGTCAGATAGCGGACATTGCCCTCGGTGCGGTTGACCACCAGCGCGCTCGCCGAGTCGGCCGCCGCGCCGTCCGTACGGGCGAAGTCCAGCGCCGCGCCCGTACCCTCGGACTGCCCCTCGCCGTCCGCCGACTCGGCGTAGCGCACCACCCGCAGCCCGTCGTGGAAGAGCACCACCACCGCATGGTCCACCACCCCGGCGAACAGCAGCTGGGCGGGCCCCGCGGCCGGGCCGGCCGGGGTGCCGGGCGTCGCCGAGACCGGCACCCCGGCTCCCGGCCTGGCCCATACGGCCAGCGCGCGGCGCAGCAGTGCCTTGTCGTGCACGCGGTCACCGCGGGCCGGCCAGGCGGCGAAGTCCTGGCGGGCGGCGGTCCGCCAGGCGGACGCCGACGCCACGGTCAACTTGCCGGGGTCCAGGGCCGCTTCGGACGCGGCGTTGCGTGCGTACTCCGGGGCGGCCGCGCCGTCCGGGCCCCAGCCGTCGCCCGGCAGCCCCAGCAACGCCCCGCACACCAGCACCGCCGCGCCCGCCGCCAGTACCGCGCGGCCGTGCTGCCGCCGCCGGATCAGATCCGTCGGCCGGGCCTGCAGCGCGCATGCGTCGAACTCCGGTGACTCCAGCAGCGACCGGTCCCGGCTGCCGGCCGGCGTCTCGGCCTCCTCCGCCTCGTCCAGCGCGTCCCGCGGGTCCGCGACCCCGGCGGCCTCCAGCACCCGGCGCGCCTCGGGCGCGCTCAGCCGCTCCAGATCCCGCAGGACGAACGCCGCCCGGCCCGGCCCGGACAGCGCCGACAGCGCCTGGTCCAGGGCGAGTTCGTCCGCGCCGCCGGAACGGGGGAACAGGCTCAGGCCCCAGACCTGGGGGAGCAGGGGCGGCGGGGTGGGCAGGCGGCGGGCGCGCCCGGCGGCGATCGCGGCGCGCAGGACCCGCAGCCGTACGAAGGCGTAGCCGGGGTCGATCGCCGCCTCCGTGCCGGCCCGCTGGGTGGGCAGGCCGAGACCGCGGATGGAGGCGCGCTGGCGCGGCAGGGCGCGCTGGACCACGCCGTGCGCGGCCAGCACCCGGCGGCTGCGGCTCCGGCCGGGCGGCAGGACGAGGTAGGCCAGGCGGACCAGCCGGGGGTAGTGCTCGACCAGCGCCGCCTCGGCCTGCTCGACGTCGATGACATCACCGAGGTCGGCGAGGCCGCTGGGGTCGGAGCGGTCCGGACGGGGGGAGGGCGCCTGCAGCTGCTGCTTCACGTTCGGTGAAACGAGTGAATCCTGCGATGGTCACCGGTGTGACCGGGCGCCCGGACGGTCGCCGAACGGGCGCCGGACACGGCCGCGGCCACCGCGGTGGACCGACCGCGGTGGCCGCATGACCGCCGTACCGGCCGACGCTACTGCTGCAGGTCGAACTCGCCGTCCCGCGCGCCGAGTACGAAGGCCCGCCACTCCGCCTCGGTGTAGCGCAGTACCACATCGGGGTCCATGGAGTTGCGCATGGCCACCGCACCGCGCTCCAGGAAGGCGATCTCCACCGCCTCTTCGGCGCTGCCCGGGGGGCGCTGCCAGGTGGCGTCGGTGATGTCGAGGGCGTAGAGCCACTCCTTCTCAGCTGCGGCACTCATACCGTGTTCCCCTCGCTCGTGGACCGTTGCGGTCAGCGTACGCAATGGTCAGGTGAGCTTCCAGCGGCGGAACTCGGCCGTACCGCGTTCCCCCGAGGCGGAGTTGGCGGCGGACTGGTGCAGTCCGGTGTCCTGGTGCGGGGCCGCTCCGGGGACGGTGACGGTGGCGATCTCGCGCCAGGTCGCGCCGTCGTCGGTGGAGCAGGATCCGGTGTACGTGCCCGCGCGCGGTGCGCCGTCCGCGTCGCGCCGCAGCCGCAGCAGCACGGGCGCGGTGACGCCGGTCAGGCGCCGGTAGGTGTCCAGCGCGCCGTCGCCGTCGGCGTCGTAGGACAGCACCACGCCGTTGGAGGGCGTCACCGAGAGGTTGAGGAAGCCGAGGCCGTCCGGCGAGCCCGGGGCGGGGGCGAGGCGGTTGCGGACGATCAGGCCGGCACGGGCCCAGGGGCCGGTCGCGCCCTGCCCCGTCACCTCGGCCGTCACCGACCCGCCGGCGGCCAGCGCGCCCGGCCGGAAGACCGCGCCGAACTCGGCGGTGGCCTTCCACAGGTCCGCGCCCGCGCCGTCGATCGCGAAGCGGTCGTCCAGCTGGCCGAAGACCGCGGCGTTCGTCGTCACCGTCTCCAGGCCCGCATCGAGCGGTCCGGCGACGAAGAGCGTGCCGTGCCGCGCGGCCCGCACCCGCGGCTCGCCCCGGGGGCCGTACGCGACGCTCAGGTCGTACGGCAGCGGCCGCAGCGGGGCGGTCGGCGGACCGGCCGGGGCGGTGACCCGCCAGCGGGCCCGGCCGGTGCCGCCGGGCGGGACCGACGGCAGGGACACCGGGCCCGAGGCAGTGGCGTCGAGACCGTCCAGCGCGAAGTCGACCCGGCCGGTCGCCCGCAGCCCGTTGACGTTGCGCAGCGCCGCGGTGACCGTGGCGCGGCCGCCCGGCGGCAGCGCGGAGGGGGCGGCGGTGAGCGTGATCGTGCCCTGGTACGGGGCCTTGGCCAGGGTGTCGTGGACCCGGCGCGCGGTGCGGTGGGCATCGGCGGTGGGGCGCAGCGGATAGCTCTTGCGCTCGCGGGTCCAGGGCTCCTCGACGGCGTACCAGTCGAAGGTCCTGGGCGGTCGGTCCGCGGCCAGCGCGTCCGCCAGCTCGTCCAAGTACGCCTGCCACTGCGGGAGATGGACATCGGCGATCAGACCGTGCCAGTCGCGGTTGGCGTAGTTGGCGAGCCTGCCGCCGTCGGCGGTGGGCCGGTCCGCCCAGGTGGTGATCAGCGCGCGGGCGCTGTGTACCAGCTGCGCCGCCTCCTCCTCGTCGGACGCCATCGCCTCGGCGTCCACCAGCCAGGGCCCGAGCAGGAAGCGCCGGTGCGCGCCGGTCACCTCCTCGCTCAGCCGCATCAGCCGCAACCACAGCCCGGACAGCGCGCCGAAGGCCGCCCGGTCCTTGCGCCGGTAGGCGTCCTGGAGCTGCCCGATCAGCTGCCAGGACCGGTTGGCCAGGGCCTGGCGGGCGGCGTCGGTCAGGTCGTGGCGGTAGGCGTCGCTGCCGCGCAGCCCGGGGCGGACGCGCAGCAGCGCGGCGAACGCGGCGTCGAACGCGGCCGGATCGAAGGCGGGGGAGTGGGTGGCGTACGTGGTGCCGGAGCGGGCGGCCAGGCTGGGGCGGGCGGCGAAGACCGAGTCGTGCGGACGGCCGTCCTGGCTGGCGATCTCGTACGCGCTGGTGCGCAGCGCGGCGAACGCGGCGCGCGCCCGGTCGTCGCGGGCGCCGTAGCGCAGGTCGGCATAGCCGTCGAACCAGGCCGCCCGGTCCACCGGGCGCTCCCGCCACGCCAGTTCGCTGAACAGCTCGAAGGCCGCCGGATCGCGTTCGGCGGCCTCCGGCATGTACGCGGTGCCGACGAGCCTGCTGCCCGGCTTGTCGCGCCAGGCGGTGAAGCGCTTCGCCCAGATGTGCGTCTTCGCACCGAGGGTGGTGCGGCCGCCGAAGTTGGGGATGGAGCCGAAGGCGTACGGCACCCCGCCCCAGTCCCGCTCGCGGTCGGTGACGGTGTCCAGGTCGCTGAGGCCGTCCACGATCAGCATCCGGTCGTGGTCGACGGCGTCCAGCAGGTCCCGCCGCGGGTTGTCCTGCCAGCCCAGGATCACCCAGGTGGCGCCGGGGCGAGCCGTGCGCAGGGCCTTCTCGACGGCGCGCGCGGCGTCGGCCACCGGTACGTCCCCGGGGTCGCCGCCCTCGTGCAGCAGATCCATCTTGAAGTGGTCTGCCGGGCCCAGGAGTTGTTCCTGGTGGCGGTAGAAGGCGGCGGCCACCGCGGCGAAGACCGGGCTGCGCGGGTCGAGCCAGTCGGGTCGGGCGAGGCCCGACCAGGTGCCCTGCGGCACGGTGCGGGCGCCGGGATTCCGGTCGGCGAAGCCGCCGGGGACGGTGCCGAAGTAGCCGGGCAGCACCGGACGCATGCCCAGCTCACGCAGCCGGTCGCAGATCCGTCTCCCCAAAGCGGCCCTCCTGCCCAGGAGCCGGTGGCTCACCGGTCCGCCGTAGCCGCTCATGTTCTGCAGCAGCCACCACGGCTGGTGGGAG
This sequence comes from Streptomyces sp. NPDC043738, assembly GCF_056436545.1. NCBI lineage: Bacteria > Bacillati > Actinomycetota > Actinomycetes > Kitasatosporales > Streptomycetaceae > Streptomyces > Streptomyces sp. NPDC043738. The sequence goes on from NZ_JBWKCJ010000024.1 coordinate 142,737, forward strand.
GGCGCCGGCAGCCAGCCGCGGGCCTCGGCGTCGGAGTAGCCGAAGTCGGTCAGCAGCCGGTGGTAGACGGCCTCGGCACCAGGGGTGACCAGCACCTCGTTCACCCCGTGCAGCGCCAGCACGTCGATCAGCCGCTCCCAGCGCGGCCAGTCCGCGTACGGGGCGGTGTATCCGTCGTGGGTGTCGTTGAGGGCGAAGCGGTGCGGCAGCGAGGTGGCGCGCTCGACGGGGGCGTCCGGGTCGGGCAGCACATCGGGCAGCGCCAGCTGGTCCCCGGCCCAGGACAGATGGGCCCGGCAGGTGTATTTGAGATACCAGTTGACGCCGGTCAGCAGCACCGCGGGCGTCGTCCCGGCGACGGTGATCCGGCCCGCCCGCCCGGTCACCCGGAAGCGGTCGGTGCCGCGCTCGGTGCCGCCGTCGACGACGAGCGGCACCGGCTCGAACTGGTCGGCGTGGCCGGGCAGCAGACGCGCCAGTGCGGCCCGCACCGGCGCGACGTCGTAGGCGGCCGCCGGTGCCCGCCTGGCGCCCCGCCCTGGCCCGGCCGCTCCGAGCACCGCCCCCGCGCCGATCGCCCCGGCGGTTCCCAGTAGTGCGCGTCGTGATGGTGACGGTCGGCTCACGTGTCCCCCCAGGGGGTGGTAACAACGACGGTCCGTATCGTCCGCACGGTAGCGCTGCGCTTGGCTTGCTTCCCACGTTTTCGGCTTTCCCGCCGTGGGTGTTGCTCGCCGTTTCGCCTGCGGCGGGCGTGGTGTTTTCGGGTGCGGTGACAGCCCTACGGACTTCGTCCTACGGTCTGTCCCCTCCCGTGGGTGGGTGGGAAGACAGGCCGGTGGGGGCGGGCCCCCTCACTCGACTACCTGCACACGAGGGCTGACGTACACCCCCACGGTCTTCTCCCACCCACAACGGGAGGGGGCGGGTCGGGGGGGGGGGGGGGGGGGGGGGGGGGAGGAAGCAGGGCCACCCCCCCCCCCCCCCCCCACCTCCCCCTCCCGCAACCAAC
>NZ_JBWKCJ010000025.1:0-16486 GCF_056436545.1 Streptomyces sp. NPDC043738
TCTGGCGTTGACTTTTGGCACGCTGTTGAGTTCTCAAGGAACGGACGCTTCCTTTGTTCCTGTTTCACCAGGATCTCCGGGCGCTTCCCTTCGGTGTTTCACACTCTATCAGGCCTTTTCCGGCTTTCGAACCGCTGCTTTTCTGCAGACACGCAGAAGCGCAATTCTTGAGTCGCGATCAAGACGCTTGGGAGTGCCGCCCACCTCAACTGGACGCAGTGATTTCGTCCTGGCTGTCCGGGGCAGGTCTCAGACAGTACAGCTCTGCTGTGGGCGAGGCAAATCGATTCAGCGGGACGCGTGGTGTGCAACTGGCGCCTGTCATGCGGAACCGTCAGTTCCTATGACTTACGCTTCTGAACGGTGCGCCGTCCAGGACAGGTAGTGACGGCGGCCTGATGAATCTCCACCCCTGGGAGGCTTCCCATGACCACCGTGACGTCCCCGCTCGCAGGACGCGCCATCGGACTCGCGGCTGTGCCCGACCCGGTGTTCTCCGGCGCGATGGTGGGTCCCGGTACCGCCATCGACCCCGTTCGTGAACCGTCTGCCGCCGTCTCGCCCGTGGACGGTGTCCTTGTGTCACTGCACCCGCATGCGTTCGTCGTCGTCGACGGTGAGGGGCACGGCGTGCTCACTCACCTCGGTATCGACACCGTTCAGCTCAATGGCGAGGGCTTCGAGCTGCTCGTGAACAAGGGCGACACCGTCACCCGCGGCCAGGAGATCGTGCGCTGGAACCCGGCCGCGGTCGAAGAGGCCGGCAAGTCGCCGGTGTGCCCGGTCGTCGCGCTCGAGGCCACCGCCGACTCGCTCGGCGCTGTGCGCGAGGACGGCGACATCAAGGCGGGCGACGAGCTCTTCTCCTGGCAGTAGCCGGGCGCCGTCCCCAACGGCAGAGACGACATTCACCGCGGCGGCCGGGCCGTCGCATCAACCGGAGACGGGTGCAATGGAGACAACGCTGCGAGGCGTCGGTGTGAGCCACGGTGTGGCCATAGGCGAGGTGCGGCACATGGGCACGGCGGTTCTCGAGCCGCCGGCCAAGCAGATTCCGGCGGATGAGGCGGAGCGCGAACAGGGGCGTGCCCGTCAGGCCGTGGAGGCTGTCGCCGCCGACCTGATAGCGCGTGGAAACCTGGCGGGCGGCGAGGCGCAGGCCGTTCTGGAGGCCCAGGCGCTGATGGCGCAGGACCCCGAGCTGATGGCGGACGTCGAGCGGCGGATCGCCGTCGGCAGCACCGCCGAGCGCGGTGTGTACGACGCCTTCGCGGCCTACCGGGCGCTGCTTGCGGGTGCCGGTGAGTACCTGGCGGGGCGGGTCGCCGACCTCGACGACGTGCGCAACCGTATCGTCGCCCGGCTGCTGGGTGTGCCGATGCCGGGGGTGCCGGACAGCGACGAGCCGTATGTGCTGATCGCGCGGGATCTGGCGCCGGCCGACACCGCGCTGCTCGACCCGACGCTGGTGCTCGGGTTCGTCACCGAGGAGGGCGGGCCGACCAGTCACAGCGCGATTCTGGCGCGGGCGCTGGGTGTGCCGGCCGTCGTGGCGCTGCCGGGCGCGGGTGAGCTGGTCGAGGGCACGGTGATCGCCGTCGACGGCAGCACCGGAGAGATCTTCGTGGAGCCGAGCGCCGAGAAGCGGGCGGAGCTGGAGCGGGCCGCCGCGGAGCGGAAGGCGGCGCTGGCCGCCTCGTCCGGTCCCGGGGCCACCTCCGACGGGCACAAGGTGCCGCTGCTGGCGAACGTCGGCGGGCCCGTTGATGTGGCCGCTGCCGTGGAGGCCGGGGCCGAGGGTGTCGGGCTCTTCCGTACCGAGTTCCTGTTCCTGGACGACAGCAAGCAGGCGCCGTCCGAGGCCAAGCAGGTCGAGGCGTACCGGAAGGTGCTGGAGGCGTTCCCGGAGGGCCGCGTGGTCGTACGCGTGCTGGACGCCGGTGCCGACAAGCCGCTGGACTTCCTGACGCCGGCCGACGAGCCGAACCCGGCGCTGGGTGTGCGGGGTCTGCGTACGCTGCTCGACCACCCCGAGGTGCTGCGTACCCAGCTGACGGCGCTGGCGAAGGCTGCCGAGGGGCTGCCGGTCTACCTCGAGGTCATGGCCCCGATGGTGGCGGACCGGATCGACGCCAAGGCGTTCGCGGACGCGTGCCGGGAGGCCGGGCTGCGGGCGAAGTTCGGTGCGATGGTGGAGATTCCGTCCGCGGCGCTGCGGGCCCGCTCGATTCTGCAAGAGGTGGAGTTCCTTTCGCTGGGGACCAACGACCTGGCGCAGTACACCTTCGCCGCCGACCGTCAGGTGGGTGCGGTCTCGCGCCTGCAGGATCCCTGGCAGCCGGCGCTGCTCGACCTCGTGGCGGCTTCGGCCGAGGCCGCGAAGGCCGAGGGCAAGAGCTGTGGTGTCTGCGGTGAGGCGGCCTCCGATCCGCTGCTGGCGTGTGTGCTGACGGGGCTCGGTGTCACCAGCCTGTCGATGGGTGCGGCGTCGATTCCCTATGTGCGGGCGACGCTGGCCAAGCACACGCTGGCGCAGTGCGAGCGTGCGGCGGCCGCGGCGCGGGCCGCGGACACCGCCGAGGACGCCCGGGCGGCCGCGCAGGCGGTGCTCTCCGGCGAGTGATGTCGCAGGAGACGTCGTAGAGCCTTGACGGCCGTCCCGCCCTTGTGGCGGGGCGGCCGTTTCGTGTGTGCCGCGGTGCGTGCGGCTCAGTGGTCGTGGGCGTCGGGCGGGGGGTCGAGGGGCAGGCCGGGGGCGTAGTCGACGCCGGGCTCGGGCGGGATCGGTTCTCCGCTGTCGGCGTCGGTGCAGTAGGCGGTGAAGACCTCGGCAGCGGTGAGCGGGCGGAGCCAGGAGTCGCGCAGGGACCAGCCGCGGACCGTGTCGCGGAGGGGCCCGGCGGTGGAGGCGGGGTGGGCTGCGCCCGCGGGTCCGGTGGGGTCGGCGGTCGTACGCGAGACGATGCCGCCGGGGAGGCGCAGGGCGAGGCCGGTGGCGAGGACGGTGCAGAAGACGAGGGTCTCGGATTCGGTGAGCCTGAGGCGGTCGCCGGTGCCGTCGGTGGCGCGCAGGACCGCGAGGAGGGACGGCTCGCCCGCGGCGACGGAGCAGACGAGGTGGTGGGTGCCGCCGCCGAGGGACGTCAGCAGCTGCTGGAGGGCTTGGGTGGCGCGGGCGAAGGCGGCGTGGGCGAGGTCGGCGCCGCAGCCCTCGCAGCTGCCTGCGCGGGCGAGGAGGGCGGCGGCGTGGTTCCAGGCCGCCAGGCGGTCGGCCTCCTCGACGAGTAACGGCAGCAGCTGCCTCAGCGGCTCGCCTTCGTACGTCACCCGGGCGCCGGTGCGGGCGGCTTCGGCGGTGTAGCGGGTGCGGCTGTCGGGGCGGTCGGGGTCCAGGTCCTGCTCCGCGCAGTACTTCTCGAAGGCGGCCGGGTCGAAGAGGCTGAGGGTGGTGAGCACGCCCTGGGCGGCGAGGGTGCGCAGCAGGGTCTCCATCTGCTGGAGGTAGCTGCCGTGGTCGTCGAAGGGGAAGGTGCGGTAGCGGCGCATGGCGGTGAAGTCCTGCTCGTCGGCGAGGACGGCGGCGGTGCTGGGGACTTCGCGGCGCAGTGTGCGGTGGGTGGCGGACCGGTTGGTGTGCCGGGATGCGGATGTCATGACTCCCCCTGGGTGAGATGCGCCCGTTGCGAGCGGGACGCTGACCGAACGTCACTTGTCACTCACAGTAATCGGAGGGTCTGACAATCGCGGCCGGCGCCGGACCGACGGGCCGCGGGTGCCCGGTCGGTCCGGCGCCGGCCGCGCCCGCTGCCTACGTCGTGGGGCTCTGGGCCGCGCGGTCGCGGGCCACCCGCTCGTAGAAGCTCAGGAGTGCGATGTCGTCGACGGAGCCGGGGTTGACGGCCTTGTCGAGGGGGGTGCCCTGCAGGAGGCGTTTGACGGGCACCTCGATGCGCTTGCCGGTGAGGGTGTGGGGCACGCCGGGGGCTTCGATGATGTCGTCGGGGACGTGCCGCGGCGAGAGCTGTTCGCGCAGGGTGCGCTTGATACGGTCGCGCAGGTCGTCGTCGAGGGTGGCGCCGGGGGCGAGGTGGACGAAGAGCGGCATCCAGTAGCCGCCGTCGGGGAGTTCCAGGCCGATGACGAGGGATTCGCGGATCTCGGGGAGCCGTTCGACGACTTCGTAGATGTCGGCGGAGCCCATCCGGACGCCCTGGCGGTTGAGGGTGGAGTCGGAGCGGCCGTGGATGACGACGCTGCCGCGGGAGGTGACGGTGATCCAGTCGCCGTGCCGCCAGACACCGGGGTACATGTCGAAGTAGCTGTCGTGGTAGCGGGCGCCGTCGGGGTCGTTCCAGAAGCGGGTGGGCATGGACGGCATGGGGTTGGTGACGACGAGTTCGCCGACCTCGTCGATGACGGGCTTGCCCTGGGGGTCCCAGGCCTGCAGGTCGGTGCCGAGGCAGGGGGCCTGGAGCTCACCGATGTGGACGGGGAGGGTGGGGACGGCGCCGGCGAAGCAGCTGCAGACGTCGGTGCCGCCGCTGACCGAGGCCATCCACAGGTCGGCGCCGCTCTCCGCGAAGGAGTCGTGCAGCCAGCGGAAGCCGTCCGGCGGGAGCGGCGAGCCGGTGGTGGCCACGCAGGTGATGGCGGAGAGGTCGAGGTCGCGGGCGGGGTGGATGCCGGCCTTGCGGCAGGCCATGACGTAGGCGGCGGAGGTGCCGAAGAGGGTGGCGCGGGTGGTTTCGGCGACCTGCCACTGGGCGGTGATGTCGGGGTGGCCGGGGCTGCCGTCGTAGAGCACGATGGTGGAGCCCACCAGCAGGCCGGCGACGAGGAAGTTCCACATCATCCAGCCGGTGGAGGTGTACCAGAAGAACCGGTCGCCCGGGCCGAGGTCGCAGTGCAGCCCGGTCTGCTTGAGGTGTTCGAGCAGGATGCCGCCCTGGGACTGGACGATGGCCTTGGGCAGTCCGGTGGTGCCGGAGGAGTACAGCACCCACAGCGGGTGGTCGAACGGGACCTGTTCGAAGACCGGTTCGGTGTTCTGCGAGGTCAGGTCCGACCAGTTCACGGCGCCTTCGGGAGCGGGGGTGCCGAGCAGCGGGATGTGGACGACGGCGCGCAGGGTGGGCAGTTCGGCGCGGAGTTCGCCGACGGTGTCGCGGCGGTCGTGCTCCTTGCCGCCGTAGCGGTAGCCGTCGACGGTGAACAGGACGACCGGTTCGATCTGCTGGAAGCGGTCCAGGACGCTGCGGGCGCCGAAGTCGGGGGCGCAGGAGGTCCATACGGCGCCGACGGCGGCGGTGGCCAGGAGGGCGACGACGGCCTGCGGGATGTTGGGGACGTAGCCGCTGACCCGGTCTCCGGGGCGGACGCCGAGGCGGCGGAGCGCGGCGGCCAGCGATCCGACCTGGGCGCGCAGCTCCGCCCAGGTGACGGGGGTGGGCTCGTGGGTCTCGTCGACGTACAGGAGCGCGGGGTCGTCGGCGCGCGCCGGGTCCTCGCCGGCGCGCAGGGCGTGCTCGGCGTAGTTGAGGGTGGCGCCGGGGAACCAGCGGGCGCCGGGCATCGCGGGGTCGGCGAGGACGGTGTCGTAGGGGGTGGCGAAGCGGACGTCGAACCATTCGGCGGTGGCCTGCCAGAAGGCGGGCAGTGCGTCGACGGACCACCGGTGCAGGGCGGCGTAGCCGGCGGCGGGGTCTCCGGGGGTGGCGGCGGGCGCGCCGTGCCGCTCGGCGGCCCAGGTGTGGAAGCGGGTGACCTGCGCGCCGGCGATACGGTCCGGGCCGGGCTGCCAGAGGGGTTCCGGCCGGTGGTCGGACTGCGGTGCGGTGGTCATGATGCGGCTCCCGGTCGGTACGCGTGGTGTGCGTCGTATGCGTCGGGCGCGCACCGCGGCGGGGGTCCCCCGGCCCGACGTGTGCGCGTGACACGGCTTGCCTGGACGATGCCATGTGATCGACTTGTGCACCAGGGTGGGCTCCCCACATTCGGGGTGTGGCGGATGTGGCGTTGCCATGTGGTGCGGGCCGGGCCGGGAAGGGGGCCGTCGGGATTCGGCCACCGGGCGGCATTCCTCAGGCCTCAAGGTGGCCGAGCGTGACCTCGTGCAGGTGAACGGCAGTTGAACGCTGCCCTGATGCCCGGACGTCAATGGCAGGCTGACCGGCATGGACGGGCGTGATCTGGTGCGGTCGGTACGGGTGGTCAGGGCGGTCGGGCCGGCGCAGGGGCTGCGGTCCGTGCGCTCGGCATGGCGGGCGCGGAGGGCGGATGCGAGGGCGCTGCCGCGCGGCGGCGGGGAGCGGGCGCGGGTACCGGGGGCGGCGTGTGGCGCGGAGCCGCTGCCGGGCGGCGGGGTGATCCGCTTCGCGCGGTCGTCGCTGCGGGTGCGGGTGGCGTCGGGTGGTGCCGTCTTCTGCGGCTGGGACGGTGCCGAGCCGGAGCCCTCCTACGCGCTGGCCGGGGCGTGTCCCGAGGTGGACGCCCGGGCGGTGTTGGAGCCCGATACGGAGGGCGGCTGGCGGGTGGTCTCCGAGCGGGTGCTGGTGGCGGTGTCCCGGCACGGCGCGGTGGAGGTGCGCACACCGGGCGGAGCGGTGCTGCGGCGGGAGCTGCCGCCGCGCTGGTGGGACCGTACGGACGTGGAGGGCGCATCCGGGGCGGGCGGACGTGCGGAGGCGTGCGGCGCGTCGCGGTGGATACAGCGCTCGGAGGTGGCGGCCGACGCCCGGTTCTTCGGTCTGGGCGGCCGGGCGCACGGGCCGCGGCTGCGGGACGGCGCGTACCGGCTGTGGAACACCGATCCGGGCGGTGCGTTCGAGCCCGGCGACGATCCGCTGTCGGTGACGATGCCGGTGCAGCTGGTGGTGGCGGACGCGGGTACCCATCTGGTCTTCCACGACAACTCCTGGGACGGCCGGGTGCTGCTCCGGGAGGGCGCGGAGGGCGCGGGCTCGGGGCACGACCGTCCGGGCAGCTGCGAGGTGCGGATGGACGGCGGGCCGCTGCGCTACTGGGTGCTGGCCGGCACCCCGGCCAGGGTGCTGCAGGTCTGGACGGCGCTGACCGGGGCGCCCGCACTGCCGCCCCAGTGGGCGCTGGGCCACCAGCACGCCCGTTGGGGCTTCGGCGGCCAGGACGAGGTGCGCCGGGTGGTGGACGGCTATCAGGAGCGCGAACTGCCGCTGTCCGCCGTCCATTTGGACATCGACCATTTCGACCGGCACCGGGTGTTCACCGTCGATCGCGCACGCTATCCGGATCTGCCGGGCCTGGCCCGGGAGTTGCGGGCGCAGGGGGTGCGCCTGGTGTCGATCGTGGATCCGGCGGTGAAGGCGCAGCCGGGCGACGCGGTGTACGAGGGCGGGGCGGCGTCCGACGCCTTCGTACGGGACGCGCGGGGGCGGGAGGTGCGCGGGGTGGTGTGGCCCGGCGAATCGGTGTACCCGGACTTCACCGACGCGCGGGTGCGCAAGTGGTGGGGTGCGCAGTACGCGGAGCGGCTGGCGCAGGGCTTCGCCGGCTTCTGGCACGACATGAACGAGCCGGTCTCCTTCGCGGCCTTCGGGGAGCAGACGCTGCCGCGCTCGGCCCGGCATGTGCTGGAGGGGCGGGGCGGCGACCACCGCGAGGCGCACAACGTCTACGGTCTGGCGATGGCGCAGGCCGGCTTCGAGGGGCTGTGCGAACTGCGCCCGGCCGAGCGGCCGTTCCTCTTCTCCCGTTCTGGCTGGGCGGGGATGCAGCGCTACGGGGGCACCTGGTCGGGGGACGTGGCGACGGGCTGGCCGGGGCTGCGGGCCTCGTTGTCGCTGGTGCTGGGGCTGGGGCTGTGCGGGGTGCCGTACAGCGGCCCCGATGTCGGCGGGTTCTCCGAGGCGCCCTCCCGGGAGCTGTATCTGCGCTGGTTCCAACTGGGCGCGTATCTGCCGCTGTTCCGTACGCACTCGGCGATCTGGGCGGGACGGCGGGAGCCGTGGGAGTTCGGGCCGGAGGTGCTGGAGCACGCCCGTACGGCGCTGCGCGAGCGGCAGCGGCTGCTGCCGTACTTCGAGACGCTGGGCCAGTTGGCGCGGCTGACGGGGGCGCCGTACGTCCGCCCGGTGTGGTGGAGCGCGCCGCGGGACCGGGCGCTGCGGGACTGCGAGGACGCCTTTCTGCTGGGCGACGCGCTGCTGGTGGCGCCGGCACTGGCGGCGGGTGTGACCCGGCGGCCGGTGCGGCTGCCGCGCGGGCGGTGGTACGACACCGCGACCGGGCGGGCCCACGACGGTCCCGGGCAGGTGTGGGTGGACGCGCCGCTGTCGCGGATTCCGGTGCTGGCGCGGGCCGGTGCGGTGCTGCCGGTGGTGGGCGAGGACGGCGGGACGGAGCTGGAGGTGTGGGCACCGGCGGCCGGGCGCGGCGGCAGTGGTCTGGTGGTGCCGGACGCCGGGGACGGCTGGCAGCGGCCGACGGTGGAGCGATTCACCTCGCGGTGGGAGGGCGAACGGGTGGTCGTGGAGCGGCGGGACGGCGGCGCGGTGGGGTATCCGGTGCGGGTGCGGGGGCTGGTGGGTACGTAGCGCGGTTGCGCCCGGTGGGCTCTTCCCCCGCACGGTCGCGTCCGGTGGTGCTCTTCCCCCGCACGCGCCGCGCCTGGTAGACGAGGGGCCATGCCGAGACTCGCTGCCGCGCTGCGCGGCCTGGCCGTTGCCGCCGCCGCCCTGATGACCGTCGCCACACTGCCGTCCGGTGCGGCGGCGGGGTCCGCCCATCGGGCGGCGCCCCCGTCCGCGTTGCCCAAGGGGTTCGTCGCGCTGCGCGAGGTGGACCCCACGATCATTCAGGAGATGCGCTACGTCACCCCGCACAACTTCGTGGGCCTTCCGGTGGACGGCTACCGGCGGCCGACGTGCCTGCTGACCCGGGACGCCGCGCGGGCGCTGCACCGCGCGCAGCTCTCCTTCCTCAAGCGGGGGCTCTCGCTGAAGGTGTACGACTGCTATCGGCCGCAGCGCGCCGTGGACCACTTCGTCCGGTGGGCCAGGGACCTGGGTGACCAGCGGATGAAGGCGGAGTTCTATCCGCGGGTGGACAAGACCAGGCTGTTCGACGACGGCTATATCGCGGCCAAGTCGGGTCACAGCAGGGGAAGTACGCTCGATGTGACGCTGGTGCGGCTGCCGGCCGTGCCCACCCGTCCGTATGTGCCGGGTGAGCCGCTGACGCCCTGTTACGGGCCGAGGGCCGGGCGCTTCCCGGACAACTCGCTCGACATGGGCACCGGCTTCGACTGCTTCGACACGCTCGCGCACACCCTCGACCCGCGCGTCCGCGGGCGCCAGCTGGCCCATCGCCTGCTGCTCAAGAAGGGGCTGGAACGGGCCGGGTTCGTGAACCTGCCGGAGGAGTGGTGGCACTACACCTTCAAGCCCGAGCCCTTTCCGGACACCTACTTCGACTTCCCCGTCCAGTGACGGCTCGCCCGTCCGGTGACCTCGCCGGCGCCACCGCCGGCGGTCATCGCGCGCTCTCCTCAGGACGCAGCAGCGCCGGGTGCAGCAGCCGGGCGTCGCCCGCCCGGTAGAGGCGGGCGCGCGGTCCGCCGCGGGCTCCGCCACGCGACGCGGTCGCCCCGGTGGCTTCGACGAAGCCGGGGACGGAGAGCACCTTGCGGTGGAAGTTGCCGGCGTGCAGTGGGCTGCCCCAGATGGATTCGTAGACGCCGCGGAGTTCGACGATGGTGAACTCGGTGCCGAGGAAGGCCGTGGCCAGCGGGGTGTACTCGATCTTGGCACGGGCCCGGTCGAGGCCGTCGGCGACGATGCGGGCGTGGTCGAAGGCGAGCGGGAGCGACGCCTCGGCGACATCTGGGGCGGGTGCCCGGTCGGCCGGGGTCCGGGGCGCGGAATCACCCCCGTCGATCCCGCGCCCCGGACCCTGATGTGGGGGACGCGGGCGGGCCGCGTCCGGTTCGCCGAGCGCCAGTGCGCCGACCGGGACCCAGGCGGCGGCCGTGGCGTCGCCGCCGCCGCGCGCCTCGGGGAGGTCGGGTGCGAAGGCGAGGTAGGCGACGGTGACCACGGGCATCCGCGGGTCCCGGCCGGGGTCGCCGTACGAGCCGAGCTGTTCGAGGTGGACGCGCTCCAGCTGGGTGGCGTCCAGCCCGGTCTCCTCGGCCAGTTCGCGGGCGGCGGCCTCGTCGAGTGACTCCCGGCCGGCGCGGACGAAGCCGCCCGGCAGCGCCCAGGCGCCCTGGAAGGGCCGGCCGCCGCGCTCGACGAGCAGGACGTGCAGGGCGCCCGCGCGCAGGGTCAGCGCGACGATGTCGACGGTCACGGCGATGGCCGGGAAGTCACGCGGGTCGTAGGCCGTGAGGAAGGCGCGCTCGCCGTCGTCGGCGCCGCTGTTCCTGCCGCCCTGCGGATCGGTTTCCACGACCGCACTCCCCTCGTGGCTCATTCTCACTCTGAGTCTTTCTCGGAACGAGAACAACTTAGCAGCGGGTGTGCACGGCGTCCACACCGACAGGAAACCGATGGTCCGTCAGGGTCCCGGGCTCGACGTGTGCCGCACCCTCGAACGTCCTGTGTGCATCGCGCGGCAGCCGCCCGCACGCTCCGGAAGGGTGCGTGAACAGTGCGTTAATCACACCCTGTTGAGGGTGGGGCCGGGGCATGCTGCTCCTCGTGCCTGCCTGGACGGACCAGCTTCGATTCGCCTTCCAGCCCGTCGTGAACCTCTCGACCGGTTCGGTCGCCGCGCTGGAGATACTCGCCCGCCCCGAGCCCGGCGAGATCGACGTTCTGGCCACCGCACGGCGCTGCCCCGACCTGGACGCCGAACTCGCGGCGCTCGCCGTACGGACGGCGGCACACCAGGAGACGCTGCTGCCGCTGCACGTCAACGTGTTCGCGACGACCGTCGCCGAGCTGCCCCGGCTGACGGCGCTGGGCAAGGCCGTGCACGACATCGGCCGGCGGCCGTGGGAGATCACCCTCGATCTCGTCGGGCCGTTCACCCATGTCCCGCGCGCCGCGCTGCTGGAGTCGGTGGCGGTACTGCGCGACGAGGGCTACCGGATCTGCGCGGACGGGGTCGGGGACGGCGATCTGCCGCTGCGGCTGCTCGGCGAGCTCGCACCGGACCTCGTCAAGCTCGATGCGTCGCTGTGCGAGCGGCTGGACACCGACCGGGGGCGGCAGGCCGCGGTGGCCGCGATGCGGCAGCTGTGCGAGCGGATCGGCGGACTGCTGGCCATCGAGGGGGTGGAGAGCGAGCGGCAGTACGCGGCGGTACGGGACGCCGGGGTGCAGCTGGCGCAGGGCCACTTGTTCGCGCCGCCCGCACGGCGGCCGGCCACCGAGGTCTACCTGCCGCCGCCGGCCACGCGGGCGGTGAGCGGGCCGGCGGTGCCCTACCGTCCGCCGTCCGGGCCGCCGGTCGCGCAGTTCCTGCAGCCCGCCGCGCTGCTGCCGATGTCCGCGTCGGCGGGCGCGGTGCGCAGCCATCTCACCGGCTTTCCCGAGGTGTCGGGGGTGCTGCTGGTGGACACCGACGGGGTGCCGGTCCGGGCGATCGACCGGGACCGGTTCCTGCTGTCGCTGTCCGGGCGCTACGGGCACGCGCTGTACGCCGACCGGCCGGCGCTGCGGCTCGCGGACCGGCCGCGGACGGTCGGGGCGGACGCCACCGCCTGGCAGGTGCTGGACGTGATCGCCGAGGGCGACCGCGACCGTACGGGGGACGATGTGGCGGTGGTGGACGAACGCGGCCGGTGCATGGGGGTGGTGCACCTCGCCGACATCGTGCGGGCGCTGGCCGAGAGCCGGGTGGAGGAGGCGGCCCGGCTCAACCCGCTGACCCGGCTGCCCGGTTCGGACGAGGTCAACGGCGAGGTGGACCGGCGGATCGCCGAGGGGCGGGCCTTCGCGCTGAGCTGGCTGGATGTGGACGGTTTCAAGCAGGTCAACGACGGCGCCGGGTTCGCGGCCGGCGACGAGCTGATCCGTGCGGTGGGGCGGACGCTCGCCGGGGTCGCGGCGGGCGAGACGGCCTGCCGGGTCGGCCACATCGGCGGCGACGACTTCCTGGTGCTGACCGAGCCGGAAGGTCTGGAGCCGTTCGCCGCGGCGCTGCTGGACGTGGCCTGGTCGGCGGGCGGGCGGCCGGTCACGCTGTCGCTGGCGACCGCGGTGTGCCCGCCCGGCAGCGTCGGCGGGCACCACGCGGCCGCGGCCGCGCTGGCGCCGCTGAAGAAGGCGGCGAAGGCGCTGCCGGGGGCGAGCTGGGTGCTGGGCCGGCCGGGCTCGCAGCGTACCGAGATCCGGCGCGGGTCACCGGTCCGGATGCCCGGTCCGGCCGGGCCCGCATGCCCCGCCACGCCCGGCCAGAACGGGGTACGGACCCCCGGCCAGGGCGGCACGCGGAGCGGCCCGAGGAGCGGTTGACGCCTCAACATCCTTTGTTGTGCGCGACCTTGACGGCCCATCACCTCGGGTGAACACTTCCGGACGCACCCTACGGAGGACCGGGGGCCGTCCCCGGGGCGAGAGCCAAGGAGCCGCCATGTATTCCAACGGGGACATCCTCGCCGGTGAAGTGATCGGCACCGCGATGCTCATCCTCTTCGGCGCCGGCGTGTGCGCCGCCGTCACCCTGCACCACTCCAAGGCCAGGGCCGCCGGCTGGGTCGTGATCGCGTTCGGCTGGGGCATGGGCGTACTCGCCGGGGCGTACACCGCGGCGCCGCTGTCCGGCGGGCACCTCAACCCCGCGGTGACGGTCGGCTCGGCGGTCGCGGGCGGCACCGAGTGGTCCAAGGTGCCGCTGTACGTCCTGGCCCAGATGCTCGGCGCGGGGATCGGCGCCGTACTGGCCTGGGCGCTGTACTACGCGCAGTTCGCCGCCAACGCCGAGCAGGACAAGGCCCAGCCGACGCTGGGGGTCTTCGCCACCGCACCGGAGGTCCGCAAGCCCGCCGCCAACCTCGTCACCGAGGTCATCGCCACCATCGGCCTGGTGCTGCCCCTGCTGTTCTTCGGCCAGAACAAGGGCATCGGCATCGGCCAGGTGCCCGGCGCGCAGGCGGGGGTCTACGGCTCGGGGATCAATGTGCTGCTGGTGGCGCTGCTGGTGGTCGGCATCGGACTGTCGCTCGGCGGGCCCACCGGCTATGCCATCAACCCGGCCCGCGACCTCGCCCCGCGCCTGGTGCACGCCCTGCTGCCGATCCCCAACAAGGGCTCCTCGGACTGGAGTTACGCCTGGATCCCGGTGGCCGGACCACTGATCGGTGCGGTGCTGGCCGGTCTGGTCCACAACTGCGTGTTCTGACCCGGAAGGCCCCGCACCCACTTCGAGCCAGGACGTCAGGAGGCGTGACGGTATGACCGAGCGAACCGGCAAGACCGAGAAGTACGTGGCCGCGATCGATCAGGGCACCACGTCGAGCCGCTGCATCATCTTCGACCACGACGGGGCGATCGTCGCCGTCGATCAGCGCGAGCACCGGCAGATCTTCCCCAGGCCCGGCTGGGTGGAGCATGACGCGACCGAGATCTGGGCGAAGGTGCAGGCCGTGGTGGCGGGCGCGCTCGCCAGGGCGGGGCTGCGCGCCGACCAGCTCAGCGCCCTGGGCATCACCAACCAGCGGGAGACCACGGTCCTTTGGGACCGGGCCACCGGCAGACCGGTGCACCATGCGATCGTCTGGCAGGACACCCGTACCTCCCAGCTGTGCGCGCAGCTCGGCGGCCGGGACGGCCAGGACCGCTTCCGGGACGCCACCGGTCTGCCGCTGGCCAGCTACTTCTCCGGGCCGAAGGCGGCCTGGCTGCTGGACGAGGTGCCGGGGCTGCGGGCGCGCGCCGAACGCGGCGAGATCGCGTTCGGCACCATCGACTCCTGGCTGATCTGGAATCTGACCGGCGGCACCGACGGCGGCGTGCACGTCACCGACGTGACCAACGCGGGCCGCACGATGCTGATGAACCTGGGCACCCTGCAGTGGGACCCGGCGATCCTGTCGGCGATGAACGTGCCGGCCGCGATGCTGCCGGAGATCCGGCCGTCGGCGGAGGTGTACGGCACGGCGGTGGGGCAGCTGCACGGGGTGCCGGTGGCATCCGCGCTGGGCGACCAGCAGGCCGCGGTGTTCGGCCAGACCTGCTACGGCGTCGGCGAGGCCAAGAACACCTACGGCACCGGCTCGTTCCTGCTGCTCAACACCGGTAACCGCCCCGTTCCGTCCAAGAGCGGGCTGCTGACGACCATGGGCTACCAGCTCGGCGGCGAGGCGCCCGTCTACTGCCTGGAGGGCTCCATCGCCATTACGGGCGCGCTGGTGCAGTGGTTCCGCGACCAGCTCGGGATCATCGCGTCGGCCGAGGAGATCGAGCCGCTGGCGGCGAGCGTCCCGGACAACGGCGGGGCGTATGTGGTGCCGGCGTTCTCCGGCCTGTTCGCACCGTACTGGCGTTCCGACGCGCGCGGGGTGATCACCGGCCTGACCGGGTTCGTCACCAAGGCGCATCTGGCCCGCGCCGTACTGGAGGCGACCAGCTGGCAGACCCGCGAGGTCGTGGACGCCATGTTCCAGGACTCCGGCGTACGGATCACCCGGCTCAAGGTCGACGGCGGGATGACCGCCAACAACCTGCTGATGCAGCATCAGGCGGACGTGCTCGGGGTGCCGGTGATCCGCCCGGTGATCTCGGAGACGACCTGTCTGGGCGCGGCGTACGCGGCCGGGCTGGCGACCGGCGTCTGGCAGGACCTCGACGAGCTGCGCGGCCACTGGAAGCGCGACCGGCAGTGGGAGCCGCGGATGGACGACCGGACCCGCGAGGGCGAGTTCGCCAACTGGCGCAAGGCCGTGGAGCGGAGCTTGGGCTGGCTGCCCGAGGACGGCCCGGCGGCGTCGTAGCGCGAGGCGTGCGGCCCGTGCCCCGGACGGCGGGGGGCGGGCCGTGCTTCGGCGCCCGATCAGGGAAGCGCGGGCTCCCGCCGACGGGCGTCCGCGCGCAGCGCGTGCTGGACGACGGAGATCAGCACGTCCCGGACGGACTCCCGGCGGCGGGCGTCGCACAGCATCACCGGCACCTCGGGGTTCAGGTCCAGGGCCTCGCGTACCGCCTCCGGCGGATACCGGTCGGCGCCCTCGAAGCAGTTGACGGCGACCGTGAACGGCAGGCCGCGCCGCTCGAAGTAGTCGATGGCGGAGAAGCTGTCCGCGAGCCGGCGGGTGTCGGCGAGCACCACCGCGCCGAGCGCGCCGAGCGCCAGCTCGTCCCACAGGAACCAGAAGCGGTCCTGGCCGGGAGTGCCGAAGAGGTAGAGCACCAGCTCGTCGTTGAGGGTGATCCGTCCGAAGTCCATCGCGACGGTGGTGGTGGTCTTGGTCTCCACCCCGTCGAGGTCGTCCACCGGCCGGCCCGCCTCGGTCAGCCGCTCCTCCGTGCGCAGCGGTTTGATCTCGCTGACGGCGCCGACCAGGGTGGTCTTGCCGACCCCGAAGCCGCCCGCGACCAGGATCTTGAGCGTCAGGGGATCGACGGGGGCGGTCCGTCGGCGATGGTCAAAACGCCCGAAGACCATGGGATTCTTCTCCTGAATTGCCGGGAGTGCGGGCGGAGCTCGTCTGTTCCCGCGCGTCGGCGCACAGGGCAGCGGCTGCAAGGGAACGGTACAACGTACGCCGGGCGGCGCCCACTTGAGATGCATCACGCTTGGGCCACAGCCGGTCAGGGCCTGCGGGCCCCGAGCGCCTCGGGCCGGTCGAGCAGTCCCAGCAGGCTCACGAAGCTGGCTTCGATGAAGGCGCAGAGCTCGTCGCGGGCGGCGTCGTCCGACTCCGGCCAGGTGGTGACCGCCTCCTCGGCGAACGCCATCCAGGCGCGGGAGGCCAGCTCCAGGCGCGGGGCGTCGGGCATGCCGAGCCGCCGCTGCCCGTCGCGCAGCCGGCGGGCGATCGTCTCGCGGGTCTCGCCGATGATGTCGGCCACCGCGGGGTGGCTGCCCGCGGGGCCCCGTACCAGCGCGAGGTACGCCTGCCGGTGCTCCAGGACGTAGGCCACGAAGCCGGCGATGAACTCCCGCATCCAGGCGACCGGCTCCAGCGAGCCGTCCGGTTCGGTCGCGACGGTGAAGCGGTCGCACTCGGCGCGGACCACGGCGCGGTAGAAGTCGCGCTTGGAGTCGAAGTAGTGGAAGAGCAGTCCGCGCGAGATACCGGCCCGCCGGGCGACTTCGTCGGTGGACAGCTCGTCCAGGGAGCGGTCGGCGAGCATCTCCAGCCCGATGCCGACCAGCTGCGCGCGGCGCTGGTCGGGGGTGAGTCGGGTGGTTCGCTTGCCGGGCATGCCCGCAGTTTACGGCGGTGGGGGGGGGGGGGGGGGGGGGGGGACGGAACCACACCGCGGAGGGGAGGGGAGGGGTGCGAGGGGGGGGAGAGGGGGGGGGGGGAAAGGTGGGGGGAACTCTCTTGTGAAAAATGGCG
>NZ_JBWKCJ010000025.1:16496-47495 GCF_056436545.1 Streptomyces sp. NPDC043738
CCGGCCCAACCTCGTCCCGGCATTCGGGGGCGGGGGTGGGGCGCGCCTCCCGCCGGCGCGCCCCCCCCCCCCCCCCCCCCCCCCCCCCCCCCCGCCGTGGCGTCAGGCGTACTGCCCGAGGTGGTCGAGGATCGTGGGGGTGACGAGGTCGGGGACCTCTTCGGGCAGCCAGTGGCTGGCGCCCTCCAGTGCCTCGAAGCGGTACGGGCCGTCCACCCACTCCCCCGTCGACTCGGCCGCGCCGCGGCCCAGCGCCATGTCCTCGCTGCCCCACAGGAAGAGGGTGGGGACGGTGATGCGGCCGGCGGGCACCGAGATGACGGACTCGGGGGCGCGGTACCAGTTCAGGGTGGCGGTCAGCGCGCCCGGTGCGGAGAGCCGGCGGATGTTGCCCTCGACGAGCGCGTCGGGGACCTTTCCGCCGTACGCGGCGCGCAGCCGGGCGGCGTCGTCGGCGAGCAGGGCGGCCTCCGCCGCGCCGTCGTCACGGCGGAAGAAGCGGACGTAGTCGAGGCGGTGGTGCTGGGTGGGGTCCTCGGCGGCGGCGCGGTTGAGCGCGTCCGGGTGCGGGGTGGCCAGCACGGTCAGGGACTTCAGCCGCTCGGGGTGGGCGCCGGCCAGCGCCCAGGCGACCATGCCGCCCCAGTCGTGGGAGACGAGGTGGAAGCGGCCGGCGCCCTGGGAGTCGGCGAAGGCGAGGGCGTCGGCGACGAGTTCGGGGACGGCGTAGTCGGCGATCCGGGCGGGGCGGGCCCGCGGGGAGTAGCCGCGCTGGTCGACGGCGAGGGCGCGGTAGCCGGCCGCACCGAGGACGGGGAGCACCGCGCTCCAGGAGTCGGCGAACTCCGGCCAGCCGTGCAGCAGCAGGACGAGCTCCCCGTCGGCGGGGCCCGAGGCCAGGGCGTCGTAGGTGTGCGGGCCGACCTGGATCTCCAGGCGCTCGACGGGGGCCGGGCTGGCGTCCGTGGGCATGGCGGCGGTTCTCCTCCTGTTGACAGTTGCTCAATAGAGCGTACTCCCGATGTTGAGCAGTGCTCAACGAGCCGGAGGTAATGTGAGAGTTCAGCGGCGATTCGTCCCTTCGGGGTCGGCCATGCGGAGCGGGGTGCTGAATGAACGGTCACCGCACCACCTCCGGCCCGCCGTCCGAGGAGCTGCTGCGCCTCCTCGGCCAGCTCACCGGCCGGGTCATGGAGCGGATCAAACTGCAGCAGGCACGGGTGGCCCTGGCCGTGGAGCTGCAGCGGCACATGCTTCCGCCGGAGCTGCCGGGCCTGCCCGGACTGCAGACCGCGGCCCGCTACGTACCGGCCCAGACGGGGCTGGACATCGGTGGCGACTGGTACGACGCGTTCCTGCTGCCCGACGGCGCCCTCGGCTTCGCCATCGGCGACGTCCAGGGCCACGACGTGGAGGCCGCCGCCTTCATGGGGCAGGTGCGCACCGGCCTGCGCGCCGTGGCGGGCGCCACCACCGACCCCGGCGACGTCCTGGACCGGGCCAACAACCTGCTGCTGTCGATGAGCTCCGACCTCCTGGCGACGTGCACCTTCCTGCGTTTCGCCCCGGACAGCGGCGAACTGGCCGGTGCCCGCGCCGGCCATGTCCCGGCGGTGTGGGCCACCGCCTCCGGCGCGGAGGTGCTGATGGACCCGGGAGGACTGCCCCTGGGGGTCTTCCCCGACCAGCGCTACCCGGTCACCCACCGCCGGCTGACCGAGGTGGGGGCGTTCGTGCTGATCACCGACGGGGTGGTGGAGGGCCCGTCCTACCCGATCGAGAAGGGGCTGGCGCGGGTGGCGGACCTGGTGGGCAAGGGGTACGCCGAGGACGCCGAGGACCTGGCGGCCGCGGTGATCGCGGTGGCCGATCTGACGGGGCACACCGACGATGCCGCCGTGCTCGTGCTCCGCCACAACGGCGGCCCCTACGCATAGGCGCGCCCGCGGCGACGAGCGGAGGCTGGTGTGGTGCACGACGAGCGGCGCGGACGGCACGGCGGCACAGCCGTGCGGCTCCGTGCCGTCGTGTGGCGGCAACGGGTCACCGTCGTGCAGGTCCTGGCGACCGCCGGAATCTATTACGGCAGCGCCCAGCTCGGCCTCCTGCAGGAACTCGTCCGCGGCCAGGTCACCCCGCTGTGGCCGCCCACCGGCATCGCCCTGACGGCGCTGCTGCTGCTCGGGCTGCGGATGTGGCCGGGGGTCGCCCTCGGCGCGTTCCTGGTCAACGTCTCGCTGGGGCCGTCGCCGCTGGTGGTCCTCGCGATCGTCGCCGGCAACACGATCGGCCCGGTGCTCTCCTACCGGTTGCTTCGCCGGGTGGGGTTCCACACGGAGCTGGACCGGCTGCGCGACGCCCTGGCGCTGGTGGTGCTGGGCGCGCTGACCGGGATGCTGGTGAGTTCGACGGTCGGCAGCGGTGTCCTGGTGCTCTCCGGGGCGCTGCCGGCGTCGGGCTTCTGGCCCACCTGGGCGGTGTGGTGGACCGGCGACGCGATGGGGGTGCTGGTGATCACGCCGGTGCTGCTGCTCCTGAGCACCGCCCGGTGGCCGCTCGCCAGGCGCGTGCCCCTCTTGCGGTGGGCGGAGGCGGTGCTGCTGGTCGGCTGTACGTTCACCGTCACCGTGCTCGCCGTGAGCAGCTCGATGAATCTGCTCTTCCTGGTCTCGCCGTGCCTGATGTGGGCCGCGTTCCGGTTCGAACGGGCCGGGGCGGCGCCCTGTGCGCTGCTGGTCTCGACGGTCGCGATCATGGCGGCCGCCCAGGGCTCGGGACCGTTCGCGCTGCACGACCTGTTCACCAACATGGTCACCCTGCAGGCCTTCAACGGGATCACCGCGCTCACCGCGCTGCTGCTGGCCGCGGTGATCACCGAGCGGCGCAACACCCAGCGGCAGATCATGCAGATCGTCCTCCAACTGTCGGAGGCGGTCAGCCAGCTGGACTCCGAGCCGTCCGCGGAGCAGTGGCCGCCGCCGCGCCGGAGGAAGTCCGGCGACGACGGCGGATAGGGGTGGACGGCAGGTGGGCAGGGGCTGCCTCGCCGAGGGCCTCGCAGGCCCGCGGGGACCGGACGGGCGCCCCCAGGGCCCCGGTCACAGGGCCCGCAGGCCGTCGATCACCTCGCGCAGCACCTTCTCGTCGGGCAGCTCGGCGGGCGGCACCGGGCGGCTGACGCGGACCAGGTCCGCGTCCAGCAGGTCGCCGATCAGGACCCGTACGACGCCGACCGGCAGGTCGAGTTCGGCCGCCAGCTCGGCGACCGACAGCGGCGTCTCCCGGCACAGCTCGACGATCTCGACCTGCTCCGGCGACAGCGTCTGGTCGTCGATCGTGCGCTCCGCCCGGCTCTCGGCGACCACCTGCGCGATCAGGTCGAGGCGCCCCTCGGCGTCCGTGCGGGTGCGCCCGCGCGTCATGGCGTACGGCCGGACGACGGGCCCCGCCTCGTCGTCGAACCAGCGGGCCGCCTCCCGGTCCCGCGCCGCCCGGCCGTCCTGATCGCTCATGGCGTCACCGTCGTCGTTGCTCAGGTGGGCAGGCCGGACCTGGGCGCGGTGCCCAGGTGCGCGCCCACCCGCTTGACCAACAAGGTCATCTCGTAGGCGATCAGTCCGACGTCGGAGTCCGCGTCGGCGAGCACGGCCAGGCAGCTGCCGTCGCCGGCCGCGCTGACGAACAGGAACGCGTCGTCCAGCTCGACCATGGTCTGGCGGACCTGCCCGACGTCGAAGTGCCGGCCGACGCCCTTGGCCAGGCTGTGGAAGCCGGAGGCGACCGCGGCCAGATGCTCGCCGTCCTCGCGGGTCAGGTCCTTCGAGGCTCCGGTGGCCAGTCCGTCGCTGGAGAGCACGAGGGCCTTGCGGATGGAGCCGACCCGATCCACCAGCTCGTCCAGGAGCCAGTTCAGCTCACCGGACCCCTTCGCCGAGAACGATGCGCTGGAAGCTGCTGCCTTCGGTGCGGTCATGGACCGTCCCCTCCCGATGTGGTTCCTGGTGCTGCGGTGCCCGTGTCCTCGCCGCGGTGTGCGGCCCGGTCAGGGGCATCCGGGTCTGTGGTGTCCGCGGCCGGCGGGTTCTGCGCCGTCGCGTCCTGGTCCGGCGGTGCCGCGCCGGGGCGCGGTTCCTCGCCGTGCTCCCGGCGGGCGCGCTGCCAGCCCCGCTGGAGCGAGGCCATCCGGGCCCGCACCGCCGCGGCGTCCCGGTCGTCCTCGGGCGCCGCGCCGGGCGGCTCCGCCGCGGCCTGGGCGGACGCCTCGGCCTTGAGCTGCGGTGCGAGGCTGGCCTGCCGGACCCGGCGGGGCAGCCCCTTCGGCGTGCGCGCCGTGGGCGGACTCGGGGGCGGGCCCGGGTCGCCGTCGTCCTCGCCGGAGGGGCGCTCGCCGGACGGCTCGGGGTCGGACGGCTCGTCCACGCCGTTGCGGCCGTCGACCGTCCTGCCGTGGTCGGAGACCAGCACCGGAGGCCGGGGGCGGCGCGGCAGCGGTGCCAGTCCGCCGCCGGGAGCCTGGTCCCGGGTCTGCTGGTGCTGCTCGCCGTCGGGGACCGGCGGCACCGGAGCGATGCTGCGCGGCCCGGGGCCCGTGGCGCGGCGGCCTGTGTCGCGGTCCCGGCCGGCGTCGCGGTCCCGGCCCCGGAAGAGGTTCTCCTCGTCCTCGTGGGGCCCCAGCCCGTCCAGGGCGAGCGGCGCCTCCAGTTCGACCGGTCCGTCGAGGATGCCGGGCGTCCGCCGCTCCCGCTCAGGAAGCGGCAGCGGCGCGTGCGAGAGCGCGGCCAACTTGCCCGCGGCGTGCTCCAGTTCGTTGCCCGGCGGGCCGGACAGCGCGTCGGGGGCCGGCCCGTCGACCTCCCTGGCGCCGTCGGAGGTCTCGGTGAGGATCTCGCCCGGGATGAAGACCACGGCGGTGGTGCCGCCGTACGGCGAGGGCTGCAGCGAGACCCGTACGTGTTGGCGCTGGGCGAGCCGGCTGACCACGAACAGGCCGAGGCGGTCGGTGTCGGACAGCTCGAACTCGGGGGTCTCGGCGAGCCGGAGGTTGGCCTCCAGCAGCAGGTCCGGGGCCATGCCCAGGCCGCGGTCGTGGATCTCCAGGGTGTAGCCGTTGGCCACCCGCTCGCCCAGCACCTGTACGGCGGTGTGCGGCGGCGAGAAGACGGTGGCGTTCTCCAGGAGTTCGGCTATCAGGTGCGTGAGGTCGGAGACCGCCGGGCCGTCCACCGCGAGCCGCGGCAGCCGGCGGACCTCGATCCGCTCGTAGTCCTCGACCTCGGCGACCGCCGCGCGCACCACGTCCATCAGCTGGATCGGTTTGCGCCACTGCCGCGACGGGGCCGCGCCGGAGAGGATGACCAGGCCCTCGGCGTGCCGCCGCATACGGGTGGTGAGGTGGTCGAGCCGGAAGAGGTCGGCGAGTTCGCCGGTGTCCTCGGTGCGCCGCTCCATGGCGTCCAGCAGCGTCAGCTGGCGGTGCAGCAGGACCTGGCTGCGGCGGGCGAGGTTGACGAACACCTCGGAGACGCCGCGGCGCATGTCCGCCTGTTTGACGGCGGCCTCGATGGCGGCCCGCTGGAGGGTGTTGAGCGCCTGGCCGACCTGACCGGTCTCGTCCGGACCGAATTCGAGCCGGGGTGCCTCGGTCTCCACATCGACCTGCTCGCCGGCCGCCAGCCGGCGCATCACGCTCGGCAGCCGTACGCCGGAGACCTCGTGGGCGGTCTTGCGCAGCCGGGTCAGGTCCCGGACGTGGCGGCGGCCGATGCGGAAGGAGACGATGACCGAGACCAGCAGCGCGATGAAGCCGAGGACACCCGCGATGGCGGCCTTGAGCAGGATGTGCGAGGCGACCGGGGCGACCCGCTGCTGGTAGCGGTCGCCGGCGTCCTTGCCCATCCGTTCGAGGTCGTCGAGCACCTTCTCCGCCGCGGTGTGCCAGCGCTCGGCGTTGATCACCCGCGGGCCGCTCCCGGCGCCCGCGGCGATCACCCGGTCCTCGTAGGAGGTCAGTTCGCCGGCCTTGGCGGAGCGCCAGTAGTCCTCGTAGAGGCCGCGGTCCTTGGACGGCAGGGCGGGGAGGTTGGTGTCGTACAGGACCCGGCGTTCGGCCACCCGGTCGGACAGCGAGCGCAGATCGCGCCTGCTCATGCTGCCGGAGGCGAGCACCGCGGACATCAGGGCGTCCTCGCGGGAGACGGCCTCCCGGGCACGGGTGATGTTGACCAGCGCACGGCCCTGCTTGTCCATCTCCACGTTCTCCAGGGCGTGGAGCGCGGCGAGGAAGTCGTAGCCGGGGTCGACCAGGGAGTTGTAGCTCTCCATGGCCTCGTCGCGGGTGACGGTGTTGTCCTCGACCTGGGCGCGCAGCGAGCCGAGGCCGGACAGGCCCTTGAGGACGCCGTCCATCCGGTCGCCGGCGTCGCCGGTCAGGTCCTCGCGCACGTCACGGGTGTCGGCGTCGGCGCGCAGCCGGGTGATGGCCTCGTCGGTGGCCCGGGTCTGCGCGTGGAGTTCGCCCTGCGCGTCGGCGCCGCGCCGGTCGGCCAGGTAGAGCAGGCTCTGCCGGCGCTCGCGCTGGAGGGCCTGGATGACGTCCTCGACCGGATAGCCCAGGCTCTGTACGACGTTGCCGACGTCCAGCAGCTGGTTGGCCTCACGTCCGGTGATATACGTCATGAACGCCCACATGGACGTCAGGGACACCAGCGGTACGAGCAGCAACGCCACGATCTTCCGGCGGACCGACTTCCCGCGAAAGCGCATGGCCTCCCCCACGTCAACCCCGGCGCACGGGGGCGGTGTTCCGTCAACAAACGGCGCGAGCCTACTACTGTCGGGGGACGGAGCCGAAGGCCTCTTGTGAGGTCACGGAGGTCCCCGCGGCAGGATCGTCCTACGTTGTCCGCTGATTCCCGGACAACCCGCCCGTATTCCTTGGGCTGGACGTCTCGGCCGTATTCGGCCGCAGGTCGGGACACTTGGCCGGTTTTTCCCTACCCCGAGTAACCCGTCACCGCTTCGGTGCGTGACCATGGACGTGAACGGTGTGCGGCACCCAGGGAATGCACCCGGCGAAACCCGGGCAGCCACCGAGGAGCCGGACACACGGGGAGAGTGCGGGGAGTGTGACGCGTTCATGGACACCGGCAGGCGGCCGTTGTGGCAGGAGGAACCGGCGGCCCGGCCCAGGATGGCGGATCCGGTGCGCACGGCCGCGGTGCGCGCGGTCATCATCGTGGCGGTCACGCTGATTCAAGCCATGGTGGCGTTCCTGTGCACCCTGGCGGGTTCCTGGTTCGCCTTCCCCGCGGTGCTCGGTACGGTCGCCAGCACCGTGGTCGCCACCTGGGGCGTACTCGACGTCTGGGTGACCCGCCAGGTCTGGGTGCAGCGCAACGGGGTGCGGTCCCAGCCGAGCAGCACGGCCCGGGAGTTGCGCCGTGAGCGGCGCCGGGCGCGCCGGCAGGAGCGGCGCGCCTCGCGGGAGGGCTCGTCCGGGGTGGACCGCGCGGCCGCGTGAACGACCGGGGCGACGGCCCGGGGCCGCGGCCCGCCCCGGCCCGTCGGACGGCCTCTAGGCCACCGCCTCTTCCCGCACGGCGGGCCGTACGTGGATCATCCCGTCCAGGACGCCGACCTCGTGGGTGCGTATGGCGCGCCGGGCCGGCAGGCAGCTCGGGACGCCGGTGCGCAGGTCGAACAGGGCCGCATGCAGCGGGCATTCGACGAAGCAGCCCTCCACCCAGCCTTCGGAGAGCGAGGCGTCCTGGTGGCTGCAGGTGTCGTCGACGGCGTAGAACCCGCCCTCGGCATGGAAGACCGCGATGGCCGGTGTGGCGTCGTCGATCTCGATCCGTACGGACTCGCCCTCGGGCAGGTCCTCGATGCGGCAGACGGGAATCATCTGGCCCCCCTCGCGCTGGCCGGTATCATGTGTTCTGAATAACGCATCGCAGAGCGCGATGCGCAACAGAATCCAAGTCGGGGAGCGGGCCGTCAAGGGCTTCCCGGCAGATGCCCTCAGACGTGCCCGTCGGGGGCGACGGGGTGGTGACGCAAAGACCCATGGCGAACACGAGCGATACGGCGGACGACCGGCCCGAGGAGCGGCGCGGCGGGGCGGGGTCCGTCCAGTCCGTGGACCGCGCGGTGAGCGTGCTGGAGATCCTGGCCAGGCTGGGCGAGGCCGGGGTGACCGAGATCTCCGAGGAGCTGGGCGTCCACAAGTCGACCGCGTTCCGGATCCTCGGGGTGCTGGAGAGCCGGGGCTTGGTGGCGCAGGAGAAGGAGCGCGGCAAGTACTACCTCGGCGCCGGGGTGCTGCGGCTGGCCGGCGCCGCGGCGATCCGGCTGGACATCTCCCAGGAGGGCCAGCCGGTGTGCCGGGCGCTCGCCGACGACACCGGGGAGACCGCCAACATCGCGGTGCTGGACGGCGATGCGGCGGTCAACATCATGCAGGCCAGGGGCGCCGCCGCGGTCACCGCCTACAACTGGCTCGGCCGTCGCACCCCGCTGCACGCCACCGCCAGCGGCAAGGTGCTGCTGGCCCATCTGCCGGCGCAGCGCCGGGAGAGCCTGGCGACCCGGAAGCTGGCGCGGTTCACCGAGCACACCCTGACCACGGCCGCCGGTCTGCGCGAGCAGCTGGCCGCCGCGCTGGCGGACGGATTCGCCTGCACCAGCGAGGAGTTGGAGATCGGCCTGAACGCGGTGGCGGCGCCGGTGCGGGCGCACGACGGCGCGGTGATCGGGGCCATCGGCGTCTCGGGACCGGCCTACCGGATGGAGCGTCAGCTGCTCCCCGAGCTCGCGGAGCGCGCCGCGAAGGCCGCGGCCGAGCTCTCCCGCCGTATGGGGTACGCGGGTTGAGGACCGCGTGAGGGCGTCCGGAGCGCTCCAGGACCCTGGGGCGCTCCCCCGGGGGTGCCCCCGCGAAGCCGGCGCCCCCTAGCAGAAAATCGCCCCTTGACGGATCCCTGACGGACTTCCAGCATGTCTCCTATGGCGCAACCTAGCGCGTTATAGGCAACACCGGAGACGGTGGTGGAGCGCCCTCCACCGCTGTCCCCGTTCTCAGCGCAGCGCACCACTCCCACCCCTCACAGGCATCCGTGCCACCTCACCTGTGTCACCCGCCCCTGCCGTCACCGCAGGCGCTGTATTAGGAGTGAGACATGCCGCACGAAGCCCGCGCCGTCGTCGCCCTGAAGAAGGGCGCGCCCGTCGAGGTGCTGCCGATCCTCGTGCCCGATCCCGGCCCGGGCGACGTGCTCGTGTCCGTACAGGCCTGCGGGGTGTGCCACACCGATCTGCACTATCGCGACGGCGCGATCGGCGACGACTTCCCCTATCTGCTCGGCCATGAGGCGGCGGGCGTCGTCGAGGCGGTCGGTCCCGGTGTCACGGAGCCGGCACCCGGCGACTACGTGGTGCTCGCCTGGCGGGCCCCCTGCGGGCAGTGCCGCTCCTGCCGGCGCGCCCGCCCCTGGTACTGCTTCGACTCCCGCAACGCCTCCCGGCCGATGACCCTGCCGGACGGCACGGAGCTGACGCCGGCTCTGGGCATCGGCGCCTTCGCCGACAAGACGCTGGTCGCGGCCAAACAGGCGGTGAAGGTCGATCCGTCGGCACGCCCGGAGGCCGCGGGCCTGATCGGCTGCGGGGTGATGGCCGGGTACGGCGCCGCCGTGCACACCGGGGCGGTCGGCAGCGGTGACACCGTCGCCGTCATCGGCTGCGGCGGCGTCGGCAACGCCGCCGTCGCGGGCGCCTCCCGGGCGGGGGCGCGCCGGGTCATCGCGATCGACATCGACGACGGCAAGCTGGACGCGGCCGAGCGGTTCGGCGCCACCGACACCGTCAACTCCCGTGGTACGGACCCCGTCGAGGCGGTCCGTGCGCTCACCGCCGGACACGGCGCCGACGTGGTGATCGACGCGGTGGGCCGTCCGGAGACCTACCGGCAGGCGTTCTACATGCGCGATCTGGCCGGCACGCTGGTGCAGGTCGGGGTGCCCGACCCCGACATGCGCATCGAGCTGCCGCTGATCGACCTCTTCTCGCGCGGTGGCGCGCTGAAGTCCTCCTGGTACGGCGACTGCCTGCCCAGCCGCGACTTCCCCGTCCTGATCGATCTGTTCCTGAGCGGCAAGCTCGATCTGGAGCGCTTCGTCAGCGAGACCATCGCACTCGACGGCCTGGAGGCGGCCTTCGCCAAGATGCGGCGCGGGGAGGTGCTGCGGTCGGTCGTGGTGCTGTGACCGCCCCGGGCCCGCTCCCCGCGCCTTTGGGTCAACCGGCCGCTTCGCCCGCCTCCTGAGGCGCGGGATCCTCCGGGCGGCGGTACATCCGCGTCGCCGTGATCTGGCCGTGCACCACCTCGCCGGACGGGTCCGGCTGCGGCAGACCGGGCCGCAGGTGTTCCTCGACGCTGATGTACTTCAGGCCCGCACGCAGGTCCGCGTCATTGCGCAGCCGGATGACCAGCGGGAACTCGGCGAGCGCGGTGGTGTCGAACAGGCCGGTGGTGTACAGGAGCTGGACGCCCAGCGCGTCGGCGACGGCGCGCTGCAGCTCCAGCAGGTACGTCGCGTTGGCCCGGCCGATGGGGTTGTCCAGGAACAGCGTGCCGGCGTGCCGCTGCTTGTCGCGGCCCCGGTCGTTGCTGCGCAGCGCCGCCATCGTGCAGTACAGGGCGATGGCGGCGGTCAGCAGCTGACCGCCGGAGAAGACATCGCCCATCTGCCCCACCGGCACCCGCTCCGCGCGCAGCACCGCGTCCGGCTTGAGGATCTCCACGGCCACGCCGCGCGGCTGCAGCGCCGCGCCGACCCCGCGCAGCAGCAGCGACATCCCGTCCCGCCGCAGATCGCTGTTCTTCCTCACCGCCGAGCGGGTCGCCTCGTCGATGACCTCGCCCAGCCGCTCGGTGAGCGTGGCCTGGTCGGGGTCCTCGAAGCGGATCCGCAGGAACTCCTGGCCGGACCACTCCCCCAGCCCCTCGGGCAGCCGGGACAGCCGCTGGGCCGAGCGCAGCGTCGTCAGCGACGACTCCACCAGGCCGCGGAGCCGGTCGACGATGGAGTCGCGGTTGCGCTCCAGCTGCTCCAGCTCGTCGGTGAGCACCCGCAGCCGCGGCGCGAAGGCCTGCGCCCACTTGGCGGCGTGGTCCGGCAGGGCCGCGGCGGGCAGTTCGCGGATCTGCTGCCGGGCGGGGGTGCGGACCTGCTCGTAGCGGGTGGAGTTGGCATGCCGTACCAGGACGTCGGCGGCCTCGCGGACCGCGGACTCGGCGGCGGAGAGGTCGGCGGCGCAGCCGCGCAGCGAGCGGCGGGACTCGGCGGCGGTCTGCCGGGCCTCGGCGAGGGAGCCCGCGTACGGCTCGGGCCGCTCGCCGGCCGCCTCCTCCGCGTCCTGGTGGTCGCGCAGCAGATCCCGCAGCAGGGCGGCGGTCTCGTCGAAACCGCCGGCCGCGTCGTCGGCCGCGCGGTGGCCGCGCAGCAGCTCCTCGTGCCCCTCCCGCGCGGCCGCCAACGCCTCGGTGGCGGTGGCCAGTTCGCCGGACGCGGTGCGCAGCAGCTCCTTGGCGCGGTCGGCGTCCGCGGGCACCAGCTCCTCGGGCAGCTCGGTGTGCGCCGCCTTGTCGGTCGGGGCCAGCCGCTCGGCTTCGCCGCGCAGCCGGCCGAGCTGCTCGCTGGCGGCCGAGGCGCGGGACTCCAGCATCTGCACCAACGATTCGGCGCGGGCGGCGGCGGCCTGCCGGGACGGGCCGTCAGCGGCGTCCGGGCTCTCCAGGAGGGCCTCGGCGCGGGTGCGGACCTTGTTGGTGAGGCGGTTGAGCTCGGCCAGCGCGGCCGACTCCTCGCCCTCGGCGCGGGCCTGCTCGGCGCGCAGATCGGCGCCGACGCCGACCTTCTCGTAGAGCTGGGAAGCGGCGCGGTAGGCCTCGCGCAGCGCGGGCAGCGAGGTGCTCGCCCCTTCCGGGGCCTCGCCCAGGTCCTCCGGCACACCGGCGATCTCGGCGCGCTCGGCACGCAGCGCGCGGGCGGTACGGCGTGCGTCGTCGGCGGCCCGCTGGGCGGCCCGGCGGTCCTCGTCGGCCGCCCGGGCGCGGTCCACGCACTCCTCGGCCCGGGCCTCGAACTCGGCTGCCTCGTCGGCGAGTTCACGCATCCGAGACTGCCAGGAGGCGCGCTCGCGCAGCCGGTGGGCCAGCCCGGCGAGCAGGTCGGCGGCGCGGCGGGCGCGCTGCGCGGACTCCTGCCGCTCGTCGCGCACCCCGGTGGCCTCGGCCGCGATCTCCTCGGCCTCGGCGCGGGCCGTACGGGCCTCGGCGAGCCCGGCGGCGGCCTCGTCGGCCGCCGTGCGGGTCTCGTCCGCGGCGGCGGCCAGCTCCGCGAGCCGGCCGGCGGGGCAGCCCGCACGCCACGAGCCGAGCCGGGCGGCCAGCGCCCGGTCCCCGGCGAGCCGGCCGGCCAGCGCCCGGATCTCCTCGTCGCGCTCCGTCGCGCGGGTCCGCAGCGCCCGGCGCTCCTCGTCGGCGGCGGACTCGTCGTGCATGGCCGGGTTCGGCGGGACGAGGAACACGCCGGTGTCCCGCTCGTCGGGGGCGGGGGTGGGCGCGAGCAGCGCGGCGGCGGTGCCGACGGCGACGGCGGAGCGCGGCAGCAGCGCGGCCTGGGCCAGCACCTCGCGGGCCCGGGCGTGGGTGTCCGGGTCGGTGATGATCACGCCGTCGACGAGTTCGGGCCGGGCCGCCAGCACCCGGGCGTGGTCGGCGGGGTCGACGGACTGTGCGAGATAGCGCCAGCCCGGCAGCGCCGGGACGCCGTGCTCACCCAGATACTCCACCGCCGCCAGCACATCGGGCCCCGGCGGCAGCAGGCCGCCGTCGCCCAGCGCGCCGAGGATCCGCGCGTCGTCGGCGGCGGCCGTGCGCAGGTCGAACAGCTGCCGCTCGGCGGCGGCGACGCCCTCCTCCAGCAGTTCGCGCAGCGCATCGGCGTTGCGGTCCAGCTCCTCGGCCGTCAGCGGTCCGGTGGTGGCGAAGCGGCGCGCGGGGCCCGGGTCCGTACCGGATGCGGCCGTACGGGGACCGGGCACGCCGACGGCCTTCGCCTCGGACTGCCCGAGCCCGAGGAGTTCGGCGAGCCGCTGCTCGGCGCCGATCGACTCGGCCGCGCGGCGCTCGGCGTCGAAGGCGCGCCCGGCGGCCTGCGCGGCGTCCTCGGCACGGGCCGCCGCCAGCTCCGCGGCGGAGTGCCGGGCCGTCGCCTCGCGGGCGCGGTCGGTGGCCTGCCGCGCCGCCTCACGGGCCTGGTCCCAGGCCTCGACGGCGGTCTTCTCGGCATCCGAGGCGGCGAGCGCGGCACGGGCCGGGTCCGCGTCGGGGGCGCTGTCGTCCAGCCAGCCGGCCCGGACGGCCTCGGCGGTCTCCTCGGCGACCTCGGCGAGCCGCTGCTTGAGGTGATCGGCCTCGCTGCGGGCACGCTGGGCGTGGGTGGCGGCGGTGGTCGCGTCGCGGTGCGCCGACTCGCCGGCCTCCTGAAGGGCGGCGGAGCGCTCCTCCTCCTCGTTCGCGACCCGCTCGCCCGCCTCCGCCGCCGCGTGCAGTGCCCGTACGAGGTCGGCGGCGGCGGTGGCGCGGGCGGCGAGCGCCGGGGCGGCGTCCCGCTCGGCCTCCCGGATGGCGGCGGCGACCCGGGCGGAGCGGTCGGCCGCGGCGCGGTGGCGCAGCGCGATCTCGGCTGCCTGCCAGGCGCTGTGCAGCGTACGGGCGTCGTTCAGCTCGCGGCGCTGGGCGGCGGCGCCCTTCTCCGCGGCGGCCAGCGCCAACGAGGCGTGGCGGTAGGCGAGTTCGGCGGAGACCAGGGAGCGGCGCTCGCGGGTGTGCTCGGCGTCGGTGACGCGGTGGGCCGCGGCGGCGACCTGTTCGGCCAGCTCGGCGGCGCGGCCGCGCTCCTCGGTGGCGCGGCCGTGCAGCCGCTGGGCCAGGCCCCGGGTGCGCCGCTCGGCGCCCGCATGCACCTCGCGGGCGCGTTCGCGCTGCTCGGCGGCGTCGGCGATGCGCGAGAGCAGGTCGAGCGAGCCGGCGGTGAAGTCCCGCTCGGCGGTCAGCTCGGCGCGCCGGCCGAGCTTGTGGGCGAAGCCGTGGACCAGGTCGGCGAGCCCGTCGGTGTCCCGGGTGTCGGTGACGGCGCGCAGCAGCAGGTCGGTGAAGTCCGAGTCGTTCTTGACCGCGAACAGGCCGGCCGCCTCGCCCTCGTCGGCGTTCATCTCCCGCTGGTAGCGGAAGAGCTCCGGGTCCAGGCCCAGCTCGCCGAGGTGCTCGTTCCAGCGCTCGTGGATCTCCTCCCAGACGACGTCCAGATTGGGGTAGTTCTTCCCGGCCTCCGTCAGAACGTCGCGGAAGCCCTTCATCGTGCGGCGGCGGCCCTGGGCGCCGGAGGTGCCCTCGCCGCCCTCCTGGCGGGGACGGACGAGGGTGGCCTCGGCGACGGGCAGCGAGTCCAGGCTCATGCCGGGCCCGGGCCGGAAGCTGTACCAGGCCTCGGCGAACTTCCGGGGATCGTTGGAGACCTGCCGGCCGCGCCACTCGCTGACCTTGCCGACGACGACGCTCTCGCCCGTCAGGACGTGCTGCCACTCCAGGGCGACATGGCCGCAGTCGTCGGCGAGCAGGAACTTGCGCAGCACGCCGGAGCTGGCGCCGCCGAGGGTGTTGCGGTGACCGGGCAGCATCACCGAGAAGATCAGCTTGAGCAGGACGGACTTGCCGCCGCCGTTCTCCAGGAAGAGCACGCCCGCGGGGGCCGGGCGGCGCGGCGGCCCGACCGGCTCGTCCTCGAAGAAGTCCGCCTGCGCCGGGGCCGGTCGGGGCACCGGCGCGCCGACTCCGCGCAGGTCCAGCACGGTGTCGGCATAGCGCGCACCGGCAGGCCCGATGGAGTAGAGGCGGACCCGGGACAGCTCGTACATGGCGGACTCTCGTGGTGTGGGGCGAAAATGCGGCGGTCGGTGGGCGGGCGGGCTCGTCAGGCGGAGTGGAACGGCAGTCCGGCGTCGGAGACCAGGTCGAGGTCGTCGGTGTCCTCGCCCGGCAGCAGGGAGGCGCTGCCGTCGGCGACGGGGACGATGCCCAGGTCGAGGAGTTCGGCCATGGCGGCGCTGCCGGCCATGTCGCGGACCTGGAGTTGGTAGCGGGCGGTGGTGCGGTAGGCGCCGCCGGCGTCGTCGCCGGTGCGCTGCAGGAAGCCGGAGTCGACGAGGAACGTGACGGCCTTGGCGATGATGCCCGTGGTCGAGCCGGCCAGCCGCCGGGCGTCCTTGGTGGCGCCGGTCGCGCTGCGCCGGGCGTAGATCCGCCAGGCGGACTCCAGGCCGGGGGCGTCGGTGGCCGGGTCGGTGTTCTCGCCCTCCTGCTCGGCGCGCTCCTCCAGGCGGCGGCACGCCTGCCGGACGAAGGCGTCGACGCCGTTGACGGTGATCCGCCCGATATAGCCGTCGTCGGCGAGGTCTTCGGGGCGCGGGAAGGCGAGCGCGGCGACCGCGAGGTGGGCCAGGCCGTGCAGGAAGCGGTCGGCGGAGTCGGCCGAGGCCCGGCGGGCGTAGTCGCCCATCCGCACCGCGAAGACGGAGTCCTCGGCGGCCGTGACGGCCATCCCGGCGCGCGTGGAGACCTCCAGGACGACCAGGCCGAGGCCGGTGGCGACGGCGTCGGCGAGCCGGGCGAAGGCGGGGTCGTCCCGATAGCGGCGCAGCAGCTCGCCGTACTCGGCGTCGCGGGCCGGCAGCAGCTTGGGCTGGAGGCCGAAGGAGACCAGCCGCGCGGCGTCGGCGGCGTCGGCCGGGGTGATCGGCTGGGGGCGTTCCTGGTCCTGGCGCTCCCCCCGGTCCGGCTCGCCAATACCGGCCGCCGGGTCCGGCTGCGCCACCTCGTCGGCGTCGTACTGGGTCACGGGACAGGCTCCTTGCGGGGGACGGGCACGGACATCTGCTGCCGGCGGACGGGATCGTGCCGGTGCGCGGGCGGGCGGCCGCACGGCGCGGTCCGGCGGCGGACGGCCGCGGGCGGCGTGGTGGGTATCGGCGGAAGGGGCATCAGGCCACCTCCGAACGGTCGGCGGCCATCCCGGCGGCGTCGAGGAGCGCCGTGCCGACGATGAGGTCGGCGCCGCCGAACTCGGGGTCGGTCAGCTCCGTGCCGTCGTCGACCGCGAAGAGCAGCTGCGGTTCGCCCTGGCGGTAGGCCGTGCCCACCGGCGGGCTGGCGGCGTGCACCGCCAGCAGGGCGACGAGGTAAGGGAGTTCGGGATCGCTGCGGCGGGCCTCGGCGAGCAGGCCGGAGAGCCTGCGGGGCGCGTCGGCCGGCAGGTCCAGCAGCGCCATCGCGGCGTCGAGCTGGGCCTCGCTGAAGCGGCTGTCGTCGGGCGTGGCCACCAGGTCGGGCTCGGGCATCTCGGCGCCGAGGTGCTCGCGCTCCAGGGGCGGGGTCAGGAGCACCTCGACGAGGTCCCCGACGCGCACCGCCGAAGGCGTGCGCAGGCCCGTGCCGTGCGCGAAGTAGGCGTCGGTGACGCGGATGGCCTGCTCGGCGGGGAGCGGCAGCAGGGGCGCGACGAGCTGGCCGTACAGGTCGAGTCCGGCGCGGGCGGCGGGGGCGGCGAAGGCCTGCCGGTCCTGCTCGGCGCGGAAGAGCGGGCCGGCCTCCAGCAGCCGGGACTGGAGCTGGGTGTGCCGGCGGATGCAGTCCTTGACGATGTCGACGAGCTCGGCGGCGCGGCGCTTGTGCTCCCCCGTCTTGGAATCGACGGCCTCCGCCTCGTCGCGGGCCTTGCGGATGTTGGTCAGGATGGCGTTCTCGTGGCGGTAGCGGTCCGCGACGTGGTCCAGCGCCTCACTGATCATGTCGGGGACGGTCTCGAGCCAGTCGACGGCGCGGACGTTGCGCCGGGTGGCGTCCAGGGTCCGGCGCAGGGTCTCGGCGTACTGGACGGTGCGGTAGCGGGCCTGCTCGGCGGCGAGCTGGGCGTCGGCCAGCCGCCCGCGGTTGATCAGCACCTCCAGCTTGACCTCGGCGGCGATCTGGGCGCTGGTGACATCGGTGTCGAGCGCGCCGACCAGGACGTTGACCGCCTCGTCGGTGGCCCGGAGGTAGACGGTGCCGCCGGCGCCGGGGACCTCCTCGATGAGCTTGAAGTCGTAGTCGCGCCGGACGTACTCGCCGTCGGTGGTGAACGTGCCGTAGACGGCGCGGAAGCCGCGGTCCACGCTGCCGACGTTGATCAGGTTCTCCAGCACCCAGCGGGCCACCCGCTCGTGCTCGCCCGCGGGCCGGCCGGGGTTCTGGGCGGCCACCCGGGGGAGCACCTTCGCCACTATCTCCTCGTGGTCGGCGCCGGTGTCGAAGTCCATGTTGAGGGTGACGAGGTCGATGACGGCCAGCGCCACCTCCGCCATGGCGTAGCCGCCGTACTCGCCCGCGAGGTTGGCCTTGCGCACGTCGAGGTCGTGCAGCGGCGCGGTGCACGCGAGGGCGCGCAGCCGGCGGGCCAGGCCTTCGTCGGCGGCCGGGCCCGGCGCGGGGCGGTTGACCCCGTTGAGCTGGGGCGCAGCGGGCCCCGGGGCGGGAAAAGTCACGTCGCACAGAGTAGGCGCTCGCACTGACAACGGACGAAACGGCGCGGATCCGCTCGTGGGTGGAACGGCCGGTGGGCCCGTTGACGGGCCGCTCTCGGGCCGGTGCGCCAGTCTACGAGGCGGCTCGTCACGGCCGGGCGCCGGGCCCCCCGGTCAGTGGGTGGCCCCGCCCGCCACGCGGATGTCGGTGCGGGTGTGTACCGCGGTGGCGGCGATCTCCCGCAGGGCCCGGGCGACCGCGGGGACCGGCAGCGACGGCTGGGCGCGGTCGGTGACCTGCTCGGGGGCGTAGGGGACGTGCACGAACCCGCCGCGCAGGTCGGGGAGTTCGGTGGCGATGAGGTGGGCCAGGCCGTAGAAGACGTGGTTGCAGACGAAGGTGCCGGCCGTGTTGGAGACGGAGGCGGGCAGCCCGGCGGCGCGGACGGCCGCCACGCACGCCTTGATCGGCAGGGTGGCGAAGTACGCGGCCGGGCCGCCGGGCACGATCGCCTCGTCGACCGGTTCGGCTCCGGAGACGTCGGGTATCCGGGCGTCGTCGACGTTGATGGCGACGCGTTCGACGGTGATGTCGGGGCGGCCGCCCGCCTGGCCGACGCAGACCACGACCTCGGGGCGGGCCTCCTCGATGGCGGCGCGCAGCACGGCCACCGACGCCCCGTAGACGCACGGCAGCTCGACGGCGGACACCTCGATCCCGGCGGGCGGTTCGGCCGCGGCGGCGCGTACCGCCTGCCAGGAGGGGTTGGTGGCCTCACCGTCGAAGGGCTGGAAGCCGGTGAGCAGGACCCGGGTCATACGGACATCCTCGGCAGAGCTGGGGGGGCGGACGGGACGGGACGGACGGCTCAGAAGGCGAACAGCGCCATGATCACGATGTTGCAGCCGAGCAGCACGCCCGCGGTGGGCAGCTGCGCCTTGATGGGCCCGTACTGGTCCTTCAGTTCCAGCAGGGCGGCCGGGACGATGTTGAAGTTGGCGGCCATGGGGGTCACGAGCGTGCCGCAGAACCCGGCGAGCATGCCGATGGCCAGGACGGCGGCGGGGTTGCCGTCGAAGTGCCCGATCAGGACGGGCCAGCCCACGGCCGCGGTCATCACGGGGAAGGCGGCGAAGGCGTTGCCCATGATGATGGTGAAGGCGAACATGCCCACGCAGTAGACGACCACCGCGATGTAGAGCGAGTCCTTGGGC
Source organism: Streptomyces sp. NPDC043738 (assembly GCF_056436545.1). Classification (NCBI taxonomy): domain Bacteria; kingdom Bacillati; phylum Actinomycetota; class Actinomycetes; order Kitasatosporales; family Streptomycetaceae; genus Streptomyces; species Streptomyces sp. NPDC043738. The sequence goes on from NZ_JBWKCJ010000025.1 coordinate 35,331, forward strand.
AGGACGGAGGTGGCGAGCTTGCCGACCTGGTCACCGACGCCGGAGACCTGGAAGATGGCGCCCAGGGTGGCCAGCATCTGGGGCAGCAGCATGGCCCAGCCCATCGCCTCCAGCATGGAGCGGCCGGACTGCACGGGCACCGATATCCGCTTCTCCCGCAGCATGACCATGCCGACGACGAGGGCGACGACGGCCCCGATCCCGAGGCCCAGGATGGTCTCGCTGCCCTCCTGGAGGACCGGTCGGCCGCCGATGGAGAGGTGTTTGACGCCGATGGCGCAGGCCATGGCGACGGCCGGGATGGTGAGCGCGGGGACGAACAGCCGGTTGCCGAGCCTTGCCGCGCTGGCGGCGCGCTGCTCGGGGGTGGTGGTGCGCGGGGTGCCGCGTCCGGTGCAGCCGAAGCCGGCCAGCGCGGCCATGGCGAGCACGGCGACGCCCAGCGGCTCGGCGGGCGCCTGCTTGGTGACGACCCAGCTGCTGTAGACGAAGCCGGCGCCGATCAGGCCCCAGAAGGCGCCGGTCCCGTAGCGCTTGGGGTTGCTGCGGTCGGTGACCATCTGAGCGGCCATCACCAGGAAGCTGAGGCCGACCAGCCAGTAGAACCACTCTGCCTTGATCACTGGGCTGCCTCCACTGCGGCGCTGGGCTGGACGTTGGCGGTGAGCAGTTCGCGCTCCAACTGGCGGTCCAGGCGCAGCAGTCGCCAGCCGTGGACCACGAAGGCGCACACGGCGGTGGGGATCGCCCACAGTGCGAGGTGCAGCGGTTCGAGGTGGGTGCCGTAGGTGGTGTTGACGAATCCGGTGATCAGCAGGATGGAGCCGACGGCGAGGAAGACGTCCTCACCGAAGAACAGGCCGACGTTGTCCGCGCTGGCGGAAAAGGACCGGACCTTCTCGCGCGTCCGGTCGGGGAGTCGGCCGTACTTGCGCTCGGCGGCGCCTTCGGCCATCGGCACGGCGAGCGGGCGGACGGTCTGGGCGTGCCCGAAGACGTTGGTCAGCCCGACCGCGGCGCCGATCTGCCGCAGGCCCAGGTAGAGCGCGAGGAAGCGGCCGGTGGTGAGCTTGGCGAACCGGGCGATGAGGTTGCGGGCCTGCTCCTGGAGGCCGTAGCGCTCCAGGAGTCCGATGACCGGGAGGGTGATCGCGAAGATCGTCACCGCCCGGCTGCCGGCGAAGCCCTCGCCGAAGGCGGCGAGCACCTTGCCGGGCGACAGGCCGCCCAGCAGGCCGGTGCCGATGCCGGCCACGCCCACGACCAGCAGGGGGTTGCGTTTCGTGGCGAAACCGATGACGACCACGAGCACGCCGAGGAGCACGATCATGGATCCGCCTTCCGCGTACGGGACCACGCGGGTCCGTGAAGAGGGGTTACGAGATTGCAGCGGACGTTAGGCGATTGTTCAACGATCCGACAAGGGGTCTGCGCGGGCAATCTCGAAACCGCGTTCACTCCTCCGCGATGTGCCGGGCGTAGGCACCCGACAACTGCACACGCGAATCCTCCAGATAGGAGTGCAGCAGCCGCTCGGCCTCGGCGGCGTCGCCCGCCTGCAGCGCCTCGACGATCTGCCGGTTGCGGGTGAGGTAGGGCGCGTGGAAGCGGCGGGGGTCGGCCATGACGTGGAAGACCAGCCGGAGTTCGGCCAGCACGCCCCGCATCAGCTCGTCCGTGCGCGGACTGCCCGCGAGGGCCACGATGCCCTGATGAAAGCGGATATTGGCGGTCGAGAGGTCCTGCCACTCCCGCTCGTCGGAGGCGGCCTCGCCGGCCCGTACGGCCGCCTCGATCGCCGCGACGGCGTCGTCGACGCGGGCGTCGTAGGGCCCCTGCCCCAGACCCCGTACCGCCGCGCACTCCACGAGCGTACGCACCCGGTAGATGTCGTCCAGGTCCTCGACCGTCACCACCCGCACGAAGACCCCGCGGTTGAGCTCGTGCACCAGCAGCCGCTCGTGGGTCAGCAGCCGGAACGCCTCCCGCAGCGTGTTGCGCGAGACACCCAGCGCGCCGCCGATGCTCTCCTCGGAGAGCCGGGCGCCGGGCGGGAAGTAGCCCTCGGTGATCCTGTCGCGCAGGATGTCGGCAACCCGCTCGGCCGTACTGGCGCGCCCCAGCATGGCGCGGTCCCGTTCCAGGCCCGCGACCTCGGCGAGCCGCCCCTGATCGTTCTTCGCCACTTGGCCGGCCATGCCGCCGCTCCCCGCTGTCGTGTCCGTACCGGGCGGCCGCAGCGTGCCTCCGGGTGTCCTGTCGGGCGGAAGTCAATCCCAGACCAGGGGACAAAACAACGGAGCCGGAACCAGGTGCCGCACACCTCTTGTCGGATCGTTCAACGATCCTCTACGTTGTTCCCCACGCCGGTCGGCTCGACGGCCCTCGGGGGAGAGCCGCTACGGACACGGGCCGGCCGGACCGCGCCCGTCCGCCCGCCGGCCCGACGAAACCCTTGGAACGGACACACATGAGCGACGCGGTGGACTGTGTCATCGACCTCAACGCCGACCTCGGCGAGGGCTTCGGCCGCTGGCAGCTCACCGACGACGAGGCCCTGCTCTCCGTCGTCACCAGCGCCAATGTCGCCTGTGGCTTCCACGCCGGGGACCCCTCGACGATGCGCCGGGTGTGCGACCTGGCCGCCGCGCGCGGCGTGGTGATCGGCGCCCAGGTCTCCTACCGCGACCTGGCCGGCTTCGGCCGCCGCGCGATGGACGTCCCCCCGGACGAACTGGCCGACGAGATCGCCTATCAGATCGGCGCGCTGGAGGTCTTCGCCCGCGCCGCCGGCACCCGCGTCTCCTACGTCAAACCGCACGGCGCGCTCTACAACCGCTGTGTGCACGACGCGGAGCAGGCCGGCGCCGTCGTCGAGGGCGTGCGCACCGCCGGCGGCCAACTGCCGGTCCTCGGCCTGCCCGGCTCCCGGCTGCACGACGCCGCCCGGCTCGCCCAACTCCCCGTCGTCGGCGAGGCGTTCGCCGACCGCGCCTACACCGCCGAGGGCACCCTCGTCTCCCGCCGCGAGCCGGGTGCGGTGATCCACGACCCCGACGAGGTCGTCAAGCGCGCCGTCGGCATGGCCCGCGACCGCGCCGTCACCTCCCGCGACGGCCGCCGCGTCGCGATCGCCGCCCGATCACTGTGCCTGCACGGCGACACCCCGGGCGCCGCCGGCCTCGCCCGGCGCGTACGGTCCGAGCTGACCGCCGCCGGCGTCCGCGTCCGGAGCTTCACATGAGGCCGCTGCCGGTCGGCGAACACGGGCTGCTGATCGAGCTGGACGGCGCCGAGGAGGTCGAGGCGCTGCACGCCGAGCTGCTGCGCCGGGCCGCCGACGGTGCCCTGCCGCGGATCGGCGAGCTCGTGCCGGCCGCCCGCACGGTCTTCCTCGACGGCCTCGCCGACCCCCGCGGCTTCCTCGCCGAGCTGGCCACCTGGGTCATCCCGCCGCGGGCCGCCGCCGACCGGCCCGCCGTCGAGATCCCGGTCCGCTACGACGGCCCCGACCTCGCCGATGTCGCCGCCCTGTGGGACACCACCCCCGACGAGGTCGTCCGCCTGCACTCCGGCACCGAATTCCACGTCGCCTTCTGCGGCTTCGCCCCGGGCTTCGGCTATCTGACCGGTCTGCCCGAGCCGCTGCACGTGCCGCGCCGGGACACCCCGCGCACGAAGGTCCCGGTGGGCTCGGTCGCGCTCGCCGGCCCGTACACCGGCGTCTATCCGCGCTCCTCCCCCGGCGGCTGGCAGCTGATCGGCACCACCGACACCGTGCTGTGGGACCCGCGCCGCGAGCCCGCCGCACTGCTCACCCCGGGCACCCGGGTCCGCTTCGTCCCCCTGGAGAGCGCGGAGACCGCCCGATGACCGACCGCGCCTTCTCGGTCGTCCGAGCCGGTGCGCTCACCACCGTCCAGGACCTCGGCCGGCCCGGCCACGCCCACCTCGGGGTGCCGCGCGCCGGCGCCCTGGACGAACCCGCGCACCGCCTCGCCAACCGCCTGGTCGGCAACCCCGAGTCGGCCGCCGCCCTGGAGACCACGCTCACCGGCTGCGCCGTACGGGTCCGCACGGCCACCACCGTCGCCGTCACCGGAGCCCCCTGCCCGGTGACCGTCGACGGCCGCCCCGCCCCCTGGGGCGCGCCGTTCCGCGTCCCGGCCGGCGCCGTCCTGGACGCCGGACCCGCCACCCACGGCCTGCGGTCCCACCTGGCCTTCGCCGGCGGCATCGAGGCCGAGGAGATCCTGGGCAGCCGCGCCACCGACCTGCTCTCGGGTCTGGGCCCCGACCCGCTCACCGACGGCGCGGTCCTCCCCCTCGGTACCCCGCACGGCCCGCCCGCGGCCGCCGACGCCGTCCCGCATCCCGGCCCGGTGTCCGAACTCCTCCTGCCGTTCCTGCCCGGCCCCCGCGACGCGTGGTTCACCGAGGCCGGCCGGCGCACCCTGGCCACCGGCCGCTTCCGGGTCTCCCCGGCCAGCAACCGCATCGGGCTGCGCACCGAGGGCCCGCCCCTGGAACGCGCCCGTCCCGGCGAACTCCCCAGTGAAGGCATGCCGTTGGGCGCCCTCCAGGTCCCGCCGAACGGCCTCCCGGTGCTCTTCCTCCACGACCACCCCACCACGGGCGGGTACCCGGTCGCCGGCGTCGTGCCCGCGCGCTTTTTGTCCGCGGCGGCCCAGGCGGTGCCGGGGACCCCGGTGCGGTTCCTGCCCCTCGGCCGGCGGCAGGGCCCGGCGTCGCACCCCGGCTGACACACCCGACCCCCGGTCGCGGGGCGACCGGGTCCGCGCCCGCGGGCGGCGGCTACGCCTCCCCGTACCCACCGCCCCCAGGCGTGCGGATCACCAGCACATCGTCCGTGCCGACCTCCGCCGCGTCGCAGCCCTTCAGCTGCTGGTGCGAGCCGTCCGCCCGTTCGATGAAGTTCACGCCCAGCGCGCCCGGTGCGCCGCCCGCCATGCCGTACGGCGGGATCCTGCGGTGGTTGGTGAGCAGGGCGACGGTCACCGGCTCCAGGAAGCGCAGCCGGCGCTCGACGCCGCAGCCGCCGTGCCAGCGCCCCGCCCCGCCGCTGCCGGCGCGGATGGCGAAGCCGTCGACGCGGACGGGGTAGCGCCACTCCAGCACCTCGGGGTCGGTCAGCCGGGAGTTGGTCATATGGGTCTGCACCGCGTCCGCCCCGTCGAAGCCGTCGCCGGCGCCCGAGCCGCTGGCGACGGTCTCGTAGTACTGCACCCGGTCGTTGCCGAACGTGAGGTTGTTCATCGTGCCCGAGCCCTCCGCCTGGACGCCCAGGGCCGCGTAGAGCGCGCCGGTGACCGCCTGCGAGGTCTCCACGTTCCCCGCGACGGTGGCCGCCGGGAAGACCGGGGCGAGCATCGAGCCCTCCGGGATGCGGACCTCGACGGGCTTGAGGCACCCGCTGTTGAGCGGGATGTCCTCGGCGACCAGCGTGCGGAAGACGTAGAGCACGGCCGCCATCACCACCGAGGTGGGCGCGTTGGCGTTGCCGGGCTGCTGGGGTGAGGTGCCGGCGAAGTCGAGCACGGCGCTGCGGGCGGCGCGGTCGACGCGCAGCGCGACCTGGATCCGCGCGCCGGCGTCGGTCTCGTAGCGGCAGCTGCCGTCCGCCAGCCGCGCGATGATCCGGCGCACGGACTCCTCGGCGTTGTCCTGGACGTGACCCATGTAGGCGCGTACGACGTCCAGGCCGAACTGCTCGGTCATCCGGTGGAGTTCGTGGATGCCCTTCTCGTTGGCGGCGATCTGGGCGCGCAGGTCGGCGAGGTTGGCGTCCGGTGCGCGCGAGGGGTACGGCCCGGAGGTCAGCAGCTCGCGGGTCTCGCGCTCGCGCAGCCGGCCGTCGCGCACCAGCAGCCAGTTGTCGAAGAGGATGCCCTCCTCCTGGATGGTGCTGCTGAAGGCGGGCATCGAGCCCGGGGTGATACCGCCGATCTCGGCGTGGTGGCCGCGGGAGGCGACGAGGAACAACAACTCGTCACTGTGCGTTACAGAGTCGCAAGCGGCATCCGAAACAGCGTCAGAAGCCCTTGCGAAGACGGGGGTGACGACCGTGACATCCGGGAGGTGGGTACCGCCGTGGTAGGGATCGTTGATCGCATAGACGTCGCCCGGCCGCATGTCGCCGCCGCGCCGCTTGAGCACCTCCTTGATGGACTCCCCCATCGAGCCCAGGTGCACCGGAATGTGCGGCGCGTTGGCGATCAGGTTGCCGTCGGCGTCGAACAGCGCGCAGGAGAAGTCGAGGCGCTCCTTGATGTTGACGGAGTGCGCGGTGTTCTCCAGGCGGACCCCCATCTGCTCGGCGATGGCCATGAAGAGGCTGTTGAAGACCTCCAGCATCACCGGGTCGGCTTCGGTGCCGACCGCGACCCGGTCGGTGCGCGGCCTGGTCCGGGTCAGCGTCAGGTGTCCGCGGTCGCCCATGGCCGCCTGCCAGTCGGGGTCGACGACCGTGGTCGCGTCCTCCTCGGCGATGATCGCCGGGCCGGTGAGGGTGTCGCCGGGGCGCAGGTCGGTGCGCCGGTACAGGCCGGTGTCCCGCCAGCGCCCGCCCGCGTACATCCGGACCGTCGCGGCGGGCGCCAGCTCCCCCTCCCGGCCGCCGGGCCCGGCCTCGTATCCGCGCGCGCCGCCGGCCTCCCCCAGCGCCTCGACCGACACCGCCTCGGCCACCAGCGGCTTGTCCATGGTGAAGGCGTAGCGCTCGCGGTGCGCGCGGACGAACTCCGCGGCCATGGTGTCGGCGTCGGCGAGCGGTACGCCGATGGTGGAGTCGGTTCCGGCGTAGCGGACGAGCACCCGGGCACGGGTGGTGATCGACTCGTCCGCCACCCCGTCGTCGAGGAGCTCGCGCCGGGTCTGCCCGGCGAGCGCCGCGCACACCTCCCGGACCCGGTCGAGGGCCGCGGGGTCGGTGAACTCCGCCTCGACGGCCTGCTCCCGCATCGCGGTGGCGTCGGCGACCCCGATGCCGTACGCGGAGAGCACCCCGGCCAGCGGCGGGACGAGGACCGTGGCGATGCCCAGCGCGTCGGCGACCGCGCAGGCGTGCTGGCCGCCGGCGCCGCCGAAGCTGGTCAGGGCGTAGCGGGTGATGTCGTGGCCGCGCTGGACGGAGATCTTCTTGACGGCGTTGGCCATGTTGAGCACCGCGATGTCCAGGAAGCCGGCCGCGACCTCCTCCGGACCGCGGTCGTCCCCGGTCTCGGCGGCGATCCGCGCGGCCAGCTCCGCGAAGCGGGTGCGGACCGCCTCGGCGTCCAGCGGCTGATCGCCCTCCGGCCCGAACACCGCGGGGAAGTGGGCGGACTGGATGCGGCCGAGCATCACATTGGCGTCGGTGACGGCCAGCGGCCCGCCGCGCCGGTAGCAGGCCGGCCCCGGATCCGCGCCGGCCGAGTCGGGGCCGACGCGGTAGCGGCGCCCGTCGAAGTGGAGTACGGAGCCGCCGCCGGCCGCGACCGTGTGGATGTTCATCATGGGGGCGCGCATCCGTACACCCGCGACCTCGTTGCCGAAGACCCGCTCGAACTCGCCCGCGTAGTGCGAGACGTCGGTGGAAGTGCCGCCCATGTCGAAGCCGATCACCCGGTCGTGCCCGTCGCCGGCCTCGGCGGCCGCACGGACCATGCCGACCACGCCGCCCGCGGGCCCGGACAGCACCGCGTCCTTGCCGCGGAAGTGCTCCGCCTGCCGCAGCCCGCCGTTGGACTGCATGAACATCAGCCGGATGCCGGGGAGTTGGGCGGCGACCTCGTCGACGTAGCGGCCCAGGATCGGGGAGAGGTAGGCGTCGACGACGGTGGTGTCGCCGCGCGGCACCAGCTTCATCAGCGGGCTGACCTCGTGCGAGCAGCTGACCTGGGCGAAGCCGGCCGCTCGGGCCAGTTCGGCGACGGCCTTCTCGTGGTCGGCGTGCCGGTAGCCGTGCAGCAGGACGACGGCGGCGCTGCGCAGCCCGTCGGCGCGGGCCCGCAGCAGCGCCTCGCGGACCCGGTCGGTGTCCAGCGGCCGGACCAGCTCGCCGTGGGCGCCGATCCGCTCCGGCACCTCGATCACCCGGTCGTAGAGCGCCTCGGGCAGCACGATCCGCCGGTCGAAGATCCGCGGCCGGTTCTGATAGGCGATCCGCAGCGCGTCCCGGAAGCCCTCCGTGGTCAGCAGCACCGTCGGCTCGCCCGTGCGCTCCAAGAGGGCGTTGGTGGCGACGGTGGTGCCCATCTTGACGACGCCGACCCGCTCGGCGGGCACCGGTTCGTCCGGGCCGAGCCCCAGCATCATCCGGATGCCGGCCACCGCGGCGTCCCGATAGCGCTCGGGGTGGTGCGAGAGGAGCTTGCCGGTGACCAGCCGCCCGTCCGGCCGCCTGCCGACGACGTCCGTGAACGTGCCACCGCGGTCGATCCAGAACTCCCAGCGTCCGGTCATCCCGCCATTGTCGCAGCGCCCTTCACCGCACCGGCGTCTTTCGGCGGCAGTCCGGCTCCCAGCGCGGCGAGGGCGCTGCGGGTGGCGTGGTCGGCCGCGGCGTCCAGCAGCCGCCCGGATCCGGCCAGTGCGTGCCGGCACTCCTGCAGCGCCAGGGCGAGCAGGCCGGGCAGCAGATCCGTACACCGGTCGGCGACCCAGCGCGTCCCCTTGGTCGCCATCCACAGGGCGGAGGCGGTACGGGTCGGCGGCCGGCCGTCGAGGGTGAGCGAAGGCGGCGGTCCGACGGGCACGCCGGCGTCGGCGAGCGCCGTATGGAACCCACGCGCCAGCAGCCGGTGGCCGCGCTCGCTGGGGTGCAGCCGGTCGACGCTCCACGAGGCGCGCTCGGCGACCCACGGGTGGTCGGCCAGGTGCAGATGCACTCCCCCGTGGCGGGCGGACACCGCGTGGACGACGGTGTTGACGGCGCGCATCCGCCGCGCCAGCGGACGGGCCAGCGGCCCGGGCAGCCCCAGCATCCGGCCCGGATCGGGCAGACACGCCGTCAGGACCACGGCACCGCCCGCGCTCAGGACGCCGTGCGTCCGGTCCAGCGCGGCCGCCACCCGCTCGATGGTGAAGGCGGCCCGCAGGGTGTCGTTCGCGCCGACGACCAGCGAGGCGAACCGCGGCTTGAGCTTCTGCGCGGCGGGCAGCTGCCGCTCGGCGACATCCGCCGCCAGCGCCCCGCTGAAGGCCAGGTTCACCAGCGGTACGCTCCCCGGCCGCTCGCCGAGCGCCGCGGCGAGCAGCGCGGCCCAGCCGCGCCAGCCGCCGCCCGGCAGCGGATCGCCCAGCCCCTCCGTCAGCGAGTCGCCGAGCGCGACGAAGCGGCCCGGGCCGGCGGCCGGTGCCCCCGCCGCACCCGCTGTTCCCTCCGGTCCCATGGTCACCACCCGCCCCGCGGGCCCGTCGGGTACGGCGCCACCGGGGCGACGACCGGCCGGCCGAGCACCGCCGGCGCGTCGTGCGCTGCCAGGAAGGCGTCGACGGCGGGCTGCCAGCCGTAGCCCTCGGCCCGGCGGCGGGCGGCGGCGCGCCGGGCGGGCTCGGGCCGGGCCAGTACCCGCTGGACCGCGTCGGCGAAGGAGGGCCCGTCGTCGAGCGCCGTGTCACCGCCGCCGTCGACGAGTCCGGCCAGCGCCGACGCCGCGCTGGCGACGACCGGGGTCCCGCAGGCGAGCGCCTCCAGGGCGGCCAGCCCGAAGGTCTCGGCAGGCCCGGGCGCCAGGGTGAGGTCGGCGCTCGCCTGGAGCGCGGCGAGCCGGGACCGGTCGGCGAGGTGGCCGAGGAACGCCGCGGGCAGCCGCTCGGCCCGCGCCCGGGCCTCCAACCGCGGCCGCAGCGGCCCGTCGCCGACCACCACCAGCGCCGCGTCGACCCCGCGCCGGCGCAGCTCCGCCAGCGCGTCCAGGGCCCGCCCCGGCCGCTTCTCCTGCGACAGCCGCGAGCACATCAGCAGCAGGAACTCGGCCCGGCCCGCGCAGCGGCGCCGAAGCTCCGCGCTGCGGCAGTCCGGGTGCCAGGCGGCGAGATCGACGCCGAGCGGTGCGCGCACCACATTGCGCGCCCCGGCCCGGGTGAACTCCGCCGCCGCCCAGTCGGTGGTGCACACCACCCGGCTGTAGGCGTGCGCCGTACGGCGGTTGAGCCGGTCCGCGGCGGCCCGCGCGAGCGGCCGCGGCACGCCCCAGGTGCGCAGCACCCCGTCCACGCTCTCGTGCGAGACCATCACCGCGGGCACCCGGGCCCGGCGCGCCCACTCGCCCGTCCAGCGCAGCGTCGTACGGTCGGAGACCTCCAGGCGGTCGGGGGCCAGCGCGGCCAGCAGGCGCTGCAGCCGGTGGCGGTCGGTCAGCAGGCGGTAGCCGCCGCTGCCGGGCAGCACCGGCCCCGGCAGGGTGATCACCCGCCCCTGGCCGGTGAGTTCGTCGCGCACCCCGCCCGCCCGGCCGTCGCCTTCCGGTGGTCCGGGCACGATGAGCACCGGCTCGTGCCCGGCGGCCCGGTAGCCCTCGCCGAGCGCGCGCAGTGCGGTGCGCAGCCCGCCGGAGGCCGGGGTGACGAAGTTGGCGATCCGTACGATCCGCAGTCCGGTTCCGGCCGTGCGCCGCCGGTTCATGCCGCCACCGCCGTCCGGTCGGCGAGCACGGCCTCGTAGTGGCCCAGCAGCTGATCGCCCACCGCCTCCCAGGTGCGGTCCGCGACCGCCCGGCGCGCCGCGGAGCCGTACCGCACCCGTAGCTCGGCGCTGCCCCCGAGGAAGCGCACCGCGTCTCGGAACGCCCCGCCGTCGCCCGGCGTCACCAGCAGCCCCGTACGGCCGTGGTCGACCAGGTCGACCGGACCGCCCGCCCGCGGCGCGACCACCGGCACACCGGAGGCCATCGCCTCCTGCACGGTCTGGCAGAAGGTCTCATACGGGCCGGTGTGCACGAACACGTCCAAAGAGGCGTAGAGGCGCGCCAGTTCGTCACCGGTGCGGCGGCCCAGGAAACGGACCTCAGGCAGCGCGGCGCGCAGCCCGGCCGCGCTGGGGCCCTCGCCGATGACGACGGTACGGACGCCCGGCAGCCGCGAGGTCTCGGCCAGCAGCCGGACGTCCTTCTCCGGCGCGAGCCGCCCCACGTACCCCACCAGCAACTCCCGCCCCGCGGTCAGCGAGCTGCGCAGCACCGCGTCGCGCCGCCCCGGGTGGAACCGCTGGGAGTCGACGCCCCGCGGCCACAGGTGGACCCGCGGCACTCCGTGGTCGGTCAGGTCCAGCAGCGCCGCGCTGGAGGGCGCCAGGGTGCGGTCGGCGGCCGCGTGCACGGCCCGAATGCGCCGCCAGGCGGTGCCCGCACCGCCGCCGAGGTACGTACGGGCATAGCGGCCCAGGTCGGTCTGGTAGACGGCGACGGCGGGCACCCGCCGACGGGCGGCGGCCGCCATCGCGCGGGCACCGAGGACGAAGGGGCTGGCGAGGTGCACCAGATCGGGCCGGTGCCCGTCGAGGGCGGCCGACAGCCGGCGCCCGGGGAGCGCGATCCGCACCTGCGGGTACCCGGGCAGCGGCATCGAGGGCACCCGGACGACGGGGCAGGGACTCTCGTACGCCGCGGCGCCGGGCACACCGCCACCGAGCGGCGCGATGACCAGCGGATCGTGCCCGCGCCGTACGAGGTGCCGGGCGGTTTCCAGGGCGCAGTGTGCGACGCCGTTGACATCGGGCGGGAAGGATTCGGTGACGAGGACGACACGCATAACGCTGTTGTCGGCGGGCCGTGCGTGGAGGGGACCACGTGGATCTTTCTTGCTGGAGAACGTCCCATGAGCGTTCCGCTGCGCTTGGGCTTGCTTCCCACGTTGTCGGCTGACCCGCCGTGGTGGTTGTTCGTCGTTGCGCCTGGCGGCGGGCGTTTGTGTGTCGGGTGCGGTGACAGCCCTACGGACTCCGTCCTACGGTCTGTCCCCTCCCGTGAGTGGGGGTTGAGGAGCTGGGTGGGGCCGGGCCCCATCCGTCCACTGCCCGCGCGGAAGGGATGACGTTCACCCCCACGGTTCTTCCCACCCACGGGAGGGGGCGGGCCGGAGGGGGGGGGGGGTGGGGGGGGGGGGGGGAGGGGGGGGGGAACCAACCCCCACCCCACCACCCCCACAAGCAAAAAGACCCAACAC
>NZ_JBWKCJ010000025.1:47505-56504 GCF_056436545.1 Streptomyces sp. NPDC043738
CCCGGGGGGGGGGGGGGGTGGGGGGGGGTGTGGTGGGGGGGGGGGGCTCCCCCCCCCCCCCCCCCCCCCCCCCGCAGGCCCGTCACCGGCGGCCGAACAGCCCCGCGCAGCGGACCCAGCCCGCCGCAGGCGACCCCAGAGAAACCACCACGGCGGGACAGCCGAAAACGCGGGAAGCCAGCCCAAGCGCACCGGCGAGAAACACGCGCGGCCCCGCAGACAGCAACGTGGGAAGGACTTAGGACTCCGGTCCGATTCGGCTGCGGACGGCCGTCTGGACCTCGGCCTCCTCGGCCGGATCCGCGGCCAGGCGGCGGAGCTGCTCGACGACCCGGTCGTCGCCCGTGGCGGCGTGGCGGGCGGCCAGTTCCCGGGTGGTCTCCTCGCAGTCCCACAGGCACTCGACGGCGAAGCCGGCCGCGAAGCCCGGGTCGGTGGCGGCGAGCGCGGCGGCGGCCCGGCCGCGGAGGTGGGAGGAGGAGGTCTCGCGGTAGACGTGCCGCAGGACGGGGGCGGCGCAGACGACGCCGAGGCGGCCGGTGCCGTCGACCAGCTCCCACAGGCCGCCGGCGTCCGGGCCCTCCTCCCGGACGGTCCGGCGCAGCGCGGCCAGCACCAGCTCGGCGTCGCACTGCGCTCCGCGGCGGGCGAGCATCGCGGCGGCCGACGCGCCCAGCCGGTCGGCGCGCGTCGCCCAGAGGCGGGCCCGCTCGACGGCGGCGACGCTGCGCGTCCGTTCGAAGGAGGTCAGCGCGGCCGAGATCAGCTGCTCGCTCGAGAAGGGGCAGGTGACCGCGGACTCGATCAGGTCGAGGACGTCGGGATCGCCGCGTTCGGCGAGGTGGTGGAGCACGGCGGCGCGCGCCGCGTCCGGTCCGCTGCGCGCGGCGCGCAGCAGCTCGGGGCGGTCCTCGGGTCCGACGACCGCGGACAGGCAGCGGGCGGCGGCGAGGTGGCGGTGCTCCGCGGGCTCCAGGTCCAGGCCCTGCTGGGCCCATGCCAGGACCTCGGTCACGCTCCAGCCGGGGCGCGGCCCGCGGGGCCGCAGCTGCCGCTGCCAGCGGTCGAAGGAGCCCTGCTCCCCGGCGGCCGCCAGCCGTGCGCCGTACCGGGGGTCCTCGGCCCACAGGCGCCACGGCCGGGGCTCGAAGGCGTCGCGGACGGCCGCGGCCAGCTCGGCCGCGCCCTGCTCGGTCTCGGGGAAGCGCGCGAGCACGGCGGGGGCGAGGGTCATCAGCCCGGCGTCGTCGTCACGCAGCGCGAGCTCGTCCAGGGCCCAGCGCCAGTTGCTGCCGGCCGCGGCGTAGCTGCGCAGCAGCAGCCGGGCGGCGTCCCTGCCGTACGCGGCGAGGTGGCCGAGGACGGCGAGGGCGAGTCCGGTGCGCTCCTCGCCCGTGTCGACGAGGTCGTCGGGGTGGAAGAGGTGGCGTTCGATCTCCTCCAGCCCACCGTCGAGCTGCATGTAGAGGCGCGCGTAGTACAGAGAGCGGTTCTCGACCTGCCAGTCGCGCCGGGGGTCGCGCAGCACGCTGTCGTTGAGTGCCGCGAGCGCCTCGGCCCGCGGCGCCGCGAGGGCATGCAGGGTCCCGTCGCCGCGGCCTCGCTGCAGGAGGCCGAGCAGGGTGCCACTGGGCGCTATGTCTGGATCGAACATGAGGTCAGCATCCGGTGCGGGGGACAGGCTGGCAACGGGATTTCCGCTGACCGGCATTCTTGCCGGTGACCGCGGACCGTATGCACGGCATCCCTCGTCAACCCCGTGGAATCGGCGAGAACACGTGCGGTACGGCGGCCGAAGCCTAGCCTGGAAGCTGTCATTCCGCAGATTCGCCCCGACGTTGCCCCAGGGAGGCCGCCGGCATATGCCAGGTGCACCACCGTATCGGGTAGTGCCAAATCCCTTACGGACGGTCGCTGCCTGTGCAACAGTCGTTACCGGCCCTTTAGCCCGGCGCCGCCTGATCACGGAGTACGTCATGCCGTCCCCTCTCTTCGCGGACCATCCAGCCGACCGGCCCCCCGAGCGCGACACGGTCGAGGCACTCATCACGCAGGCGCGCCGCCTGCGCGGCGGCCTCGACGCGGTACGCCGGGAGTCCACGGTGGACACCGACCTCGCCGCCGACCCGCAGCTGCGCTGGCAGCGGGCGCTGTGCGACCTCGCCGTGCACCACCTCGACGACCTCGGCGGCCACCTCGACCAGCTGAGAGAGGGCCTGCCCACCGAGAGTGACGACGAGCCGGCGGCCGAGGACGAGCTGCCGGCGGCCCCGCCGGAGCCCGCGCCCCATGAGCGCGGCGCGCTGCTGCGCCGCGTGGGCAGCGCCGAGTGGAATCTGCTCACGGACGAGGTGAGCTGGTCCGAGGAGCTGTTCGCGATGTTCGGCCGGGCCCCCTCCGAGGGCCCGCTGACCCTCGACGAGCTGCCGTCCCTGGTGTACGCCGAGGACCAGGAGGGGCTGGCCACGATGGTCACCGACTGCCTGGTGGACGGCCGGCCGATCGACGGCGAGTTCCGCATCGTGCGGCCGGACGCGAGTCTGCGCACGGTGCACATGGTGGGCGAGCCGGTGCTCGACGCCGATGGCAGCACCGCCTGCATGTGGGCCGTGCTGCGGGACGTCAGCGAGCTGCGCCGCAGCCAGCAGGCGGTACGCGAGACCCGTGACTCGCTGCACCGCGAGCGGCATATCGCGCAGACCGAGCACCGGCTGGCGGTCGAGCTGCAGGAAGCCGTGCTGCCGCCGTGGCGCGGCTCCCTGCGGTTCCCGCAGGGCGGCCCGGTCGCCCTCGATCTCGCCGGGCGCTATCTGCCATCCGGCACCAGCGCCCTGATCGGCGGCGACTGGTACGACGCCCTGCAACTCCCGGACGGCACCACGCTGTTGAGCGTCGGCGACCTCACCGGCCATGGCGTCACGGCCACTTCGGGCATGGCGATGGTGCTGGGCGCGCTGCGCGGTATGGCGGTCGCGGGACAGCGGCCGGGGCCGCTGATGGGCTTTTTGAACCAACTGCTGGACACCGCCGCCCAGCCGGCGCTCGGCAGCGCGGTGTGCGGCCGGTTCGACCCCGAGACGCGCACGCTGGAGTGGGCCCAGGCGGGCCACCCCGCACCGCTGCTCTTCCGCGGCGGCACGGGGCGCGCGCTGGACCCCCCGGAGGGCGTACTGCTCGGGGCGACATCGGGCGCGGCGTACACCCAGCGCACCGAGCAACTGGAGCCCGGCGACCTGCTCGTGCTGCACACCGACGGTCTCGCGCCACGTCGTACGCATGGCGCGGAGGCCGCCCATGAAGGTGCCGAGCGGCTCCTCGCCCTGGCACCGCGGTTCGCCGCGGCCCGTAACGCGCAGGACAGCGTCCGCGTCGTCGTCGAGGAGTTCGGCAGCACCGAACGCGAGGACGACGCCTGTGTGCTGATCGCCAGGGTCGGCGGCTGACACACATCGCGGCAGCTGAGGGGCGGACCGGCGGAAGCAGAGCCGGCCGCCCTGAGGCGTTGGACGGGGATTGGTCGGCTGTCAGGTGAAACGGCACGCCTGCCGGGTGTGACGCGTCGTCACGCGCGGGTGCGCGTGACGCTCCGCCACCTCTGCCGTTTCTGTCATCTCGCGCCGTACGAAGTCCGGAACGCTGCGGATTCAGACCGAGAAGTTCTGGCTCAGTCCGACTCCGGAACCGACCCCGGGCCCCAGGCCCGACCCCTTGGCCTTGGGCTTCGCCTTCGGCAGGACCTGCTGGATCTCCTCGCGCAGATCCTGGATCTTGGCGTAGTTCGCGTACTGTCCGGTCAGCCGGAACATTTCGCGGAGCCGATCCCAGGTGCGGTGGGAGGAGTTCTCGCCGATGGACACCAGCGCCAACCTGGCGTAGCGGTCGGCCTGTTCGGGGTCGTTGCCGATGAAGCAGGCCGACGCCATCGAGATGTAGTCGAAGATCTGCGAGCGCTGGCGGCCGCCCTCGCGCAGCTCCAGTGCCTGTTTGGCGTGATGCTGAGCGATCCTGGCGGCCGAGGGGTCGTGATCGGCGAGGGTACGGAAGGCCAGCGCCTGCATGCCGTGCAGATCCGCCTCGTCGAACATCTGCATCCAGCACGGCGGGGGCACATCGCCCTTGTCCGAGACGAAGAGCTCCTCCGCCTCGCCCAACGTGCGCCGCATCGCCTGGCCATGGCCCTTGGACGCCTGTGCCCAGGCCTCGATGGTGTGCAGCATGGCGCGGGTGCGTGGCAGGGTCTCCTCGCCGGAGCCGGACTTGGCCAGCTTCATCAGATCGAGCGCGTCGTCGGGACGGCCCAGATGGACCATCTGGCGGGCGGCGCGGGAGAGCGCCTCCCCGGCGCGCGGGCGGTCGCCGCCCTCGCGTGCCGCGTGGGCGGCGATGATGAAGTACTTCTGGGCGGTGGGCTCCAGGCCGACGTCATGGGACATCCAGCCGGCCAGCACCGCCAGATTGGCGGCCACCCCCCACAGCCTGCGCTGCAGATGGTCGGGGTGGCGGTAAGCGAGCATGCCGCCCACTTCGTTGAGCTGGCCCACCACGGCTTTGCGCTGCAGCCCGCCGCCACGGGCCGCGTCCCAGGCGCGGAAGACTTCGACCGAGCGCTCCAGCGCGTCGATCTCCTGCGACCCCACGGGGGCCGCCTCATAACGGTCGAGGCCGATCTGGTCGAGTTCGGTGAGGGAGTCGGAAGCGAACGGGTCGTCGTGGCGGGGGGCGCCGGCGGGGGCCGGATCGGTGTGCAGCCAGTCGTGCATGGCGCCGGTGAGTGCGGAGCCCGCGGCGAGCGCCGCGCCCGCCCCCACCAAGCCGCGTCGGTTGAGCATGAGGTCCATTCCCGTGAATTCCGTGAGGACCGCGGCGGTCCGTTCGGGAGCCCACGGCAGACCGTCCGTGGCCTGCCGCTTCCCCGAGCGACCGGTTCTTGCGAACCCGAGGTCCTCGATGGTTACGACACGGCCGAGGCGCTCGGTGAACAGGGAAGCCAGGACCTTGGGCACCGGATCCCGTGGGGTCTCCCCCATGTCGATCCAGCGCCGAACCCGCGAGGTGTCCGTCGCCAGCTGCGGATGGCCCATGGCCGCCGCCTGCCGGTTGACTAGTCTCGCCAGCTCTCCTTTGGACCAGCCGGCCAGGCCGAAAAGGTCCGCGAGACGGGTGTTCGGCTGCCTGTCCACGTCAAGCCCCCAGGTTCCTCGACTGAGTTGACAGTAACGGCCGGTGACATGCGCTGCGACCATTCGCCAGGGTTCGCCAGGGTGCGCCAGATGGTCTGCCACCCGCAGCCCGTTGTTCTGTAGGTGTGCCGCCCCCGGCCTGGTGGCGGGACCGCATTCCCCAGGGTGCGCGCCCTTCACAGGGACCCTGGATCGGCCTCCTGCACGGGGCCCGTTCACGGGTTCCCTCCACCGGGCCGGGGAGCGCGCGCAACTCGTCGGCGCACGAAGGGATCTTCTTCACCCATGTATGCAGCATCGTCCGCCGTGACCGCCCCTGCCCGGCCGTACCGCCCGCACCCCGCGGGCAGCGGGCCGTATCTCGCCCCCTCCTCATCCGCGGGGGCGGCCCCCGGTCTCACCGGTGGCCGGACCCGGCGGGCGCAGGGGACGGGCACCCAACCGCTCAGCGGGAGACTTGACTTGTCCGGGCCCCAGGGCGCCCAGCTGCGCGCCGCGGTCGCCTCCGTGCATCGCATCTGTCCGGAGTTCAACCCGGTCCAGGTGCTGCGCCGGAGCGGCAAATCCGTCCTCCTCGTCGGCACGACGGGCCGCATGACCGCGGTCGCCAAGTGTTTACTGGACCACTCCCCCGCATGGGCGGAAAGGTTCCGGCAGGAAATAAGCGCATACCGCGCATTCGTCCGGCATCGTCCGCCGGTACGGGTGCCGCGGCTGGTGGCGGCCGACCCCGACAACTGCACGCTGATCGTGGAGCGGATGCCCGGCCGGGTCGCCGCCATGACACGGCACCCGTCCGAGGCGCCTCCCCGCGCGGATGTGCGGGCCGCGCTCGGCGCGATCTGCCGGATCAACCTCTGGCGCCCGCCGGCCGGGCTGTTCGACACCCCGCTGGACTACGCGGGCCGCATCGGCCGCTATCACGACCTCGGGCTGCTCACCGACCGCGACCTGGGCGATCTGCAGAAGCTGATGCACGGCCTGTCGCACGTCCAGGGCCAGTTCTGCCACGGTGACGCACTGCTGAACAACGTGCTGCTCTCCCCCGCCGGCCCGGTGCTGCTGGACTGGGACAACGCGGGCTGGTACCTGCCGGGCTACGACCTGGCGACGCTGTGGTCGGTCCTCGGTGACGCCCCGGTGGCGCGCCGGCAGATCAGCCAGCTCGCCCAGAACGCGGGACCGGCCTCGCGGGACGCCTTCCTGGTGAATCTGATGCTGATCCTCACCCGCGAGATCCGGCGCTATGAGACCGCGGTCCAGCGGACCATGCGCGAGCCCGCGCCGACGGGGACACCGGGCCCGGGACAGCCCGGCGTGCCCGCGGCGGGCGAGGAGCAGCGGCTGCTCCTGCGCCGGCTGCACGACGACTGCCAGATGGCGCGCCGTGCGGTACGGGCGGCGGTCGGCACCCGCTGACCGCCGGGGGGACTGTGAGCGGCGCGCCCGGGACGGGGCGCGCCGCTCACCCATGTGCCCGTTCATTGGTCCGTTCCACTGACGCCTCGCAGGCCCGGGGCCGGTCCGGGAAGGCTCCTGGGGAGATGCCCTGACATGCGTAATCCCGGCCCGGCGCGGTGATTGACGGTCCGTCGGCAGACGTATAGCTATAGGCCCGACGGGGGATTTACCCTCGGGTCCCACCCCGCACGGCCGTTTGCGCACCAACCGTCACACCGTCCGGCTCGGGCCGGCTCGAGGAGGTCGTTTTGCGAGGATCCGCCCCGGAAGACGCAAGGAGAACCCACCGCCCCGCCCTGCGCAGATCCACCGCCGTCGCGGCAGCGCTCCTGCTGCTGCCGCTCTCGGGAGCACCGTCCGCCAGCGCCGGGCAGCCCCCGGCCGGCCGGCTGCAGCGGGCGTTCACCGATGCCGCCGCCCGCTTCCACGTACCCCGCAGTGTGCTGCTCGGCGTCTCGTATCTGGAGTCCCGCTGGGACGGCCACGGCGGCGCGCCCAGCGTCTCCGGTGGCTACGGCCCGATGCATCTGACCGACACCCGTACGGCCCTGTCCCGGCTGCCGGAGTTCAGCGAGGGCGACGAGGACGCACGCGGCGACGACTCGCGCGCCCGTAAGCGGGTGCCCAGGAGCACCACGCAACGGGCTCTGCTGCCGGCGAAACTCCCCGCCCGGTTGCGGACGTTGGCCACCGCGGCGAAGCTGACCGGCCTGTCCCCCGAGAAGCTGCGCAGGGACCCCGCGGCGAACGTGCTGGGCGGTGCGGCGCTGCTCGCCGCCGAGCAGCGCCGGCTGGGGCTGCCGGCGGGCGGTGATCCGGCCCGGTGGTACGCGGCGGTGGCTGCCTACGGCGGCCAGGACAACGCGCGCGGCGGCAGGGCCTTCGCGGACGAGGTGTACCAGGTCATGCGCCGGGGCAAGGCGCGTACGAACGACGCGGGACAGCGGGTCACGCTGGCCGCCACGCCGGGGCTGGTCCCCGACGCCGCTCAGCAGAAACGTCTCGGCAGGCCGGCCGTCAAGGCCTCCGCCGCGGGTGGCGACGGCGGGCTGGAGTGCCCGTGGAGCGTCGCCTGCATGTCGGTCCCGGCGCCGTACGAGGAGTTCGGCGACAAGGACTACGGCAACCACGACCTGGCGAACCGCCCCAAGGACCAGAAGGTCAACGCCATCGTCATCCATGACACCGAGGGGTCGTGGGACGTCACCCTGAAGCTGATCAAGGACCCGAAGTATGTGTCCTGGCACTACACGATCCGCTCCTCGGACGGTCTGATCGCCCAGCACGTGCCGACCAAGGACGTCGCCTGGCACGCGGGCAACTGGTACATCAACTCGCACTCCATCGGGGTCGAGCACGAGGGCTTCCTCGCCTCACCGGACGCCTGGTACACGGAGGCGATGTACCGCGCCTCGGCCCACCTGGTGAAGTACCTGAGCCGCAAGTACGACGTACCGCTCGACCGGCAGCACATCCTCGGCCACGACAATGTGGCCGGCACGACCGCGTCCACGATCCCCGGCATGCACACCGACCCCGGCCCCTACTGGGACTGGGCGCACTACTTCACCCTGCTGGGCAGGCCCTTCCACCCCAACGCGGGCCCGCGCGGCGGACTGGTCACCATCCGCCCCGACTACGCCAGGAACACCCCGCGCTACACCGGCTGCGCCAAGCCCGGTGACACCTGCGCGCCGCACGGCTCCGCCGCGGTCCGGCTGCATATCGCGCCCGACGAGAACTCCCCGCTGGTCAAGGACGCCGGGCTGCACCCGGACGGCAGCGACTCCACGGACGGTGTGAACGACACCGGTGCCCGCGCCTCGACGGGCCAGCGGTTCGCGGTGGCGAGCCGGGCCGGCGACTGGACGGCGGTCTGGTACCTGGGGCAGCTCGCGTGGTTCCGCAATCCGCAGGACGGGCCGACGGCGGTGAACACGCAGGGCCTGATCGCCACGCCGAAGGCCGGGCGGACGGAGATCCCGGTCTACGGCCGCGCGTACCCGGAGAAGGCGGCGTACCCGGCCGGCGTGCCGTACCAGGCCGTCTCCCCACTGCCGTACAAGATCACCGCGGGTCAGAAGTACGCGGTCGGCGACCGGATGGCGGGCGAGTACTTCTACGCACCGACCTTCGACACCAGCAAGCACGTGATCGTGCGCGGCAAGGACGTCTACTACGAGATCCAGCTCGGCCACCGGGTCGGCTATGTGCGTGCGGCCGATGTCGACGTACAGCGCTCGGGGTCCTAGAGGAGGGCGGCGCTCAGCGCGTCGGGGGGGGGGGGGGGGGGGGGGGGGGGGGGGGGGGGGGGGGGGGGGGGGGGGGGGGGGGGTGGGGGTTGTGGGCTGGGGTGTG
>NZ_JBWKCJ010000025.1:56514-74830 GCF_056436545.1 Streptomyces sp. NPDC043738
CAGGGGGGGCGGCCAGCAACCTAATAGCCGGCAGCACCCCCCCCCCCCCCCCCCCCCCCCCCTCCCCCCCCCCCGCCCCCCCCCCCCCCCCCCCCCCCCCCCCCCCCCCGAGGCGTGTCCGCTCCCGTGTGCGCTGGGGGGGGTCAGCCCTGCTGGAACAGCTCCGCCGGCAGCGGCTTGAGCAGCGCGTAGAGGTCGTCGGTGATCGGGCGGTCCCAGCTGGCGATGGTGACCAGCACACCGTCGCTGCGGTCGAACTGGGCACACGAGATCCGGCTCTCGGAGCACTTGATGCGCTTGACGATCAGCAGGTTGTCCTCGTGCATCACCGGGGTGTCCTCGCTCTCGACGACCGTCACCGGCTCGTCGTTGCCGAGCGCCGCGAGCAGCTGCGCCACCTCGAAGGGCACCTCGTCGCCCTCCAGCTCGCGGGCCGGGGAGCCCTCCGGCAGGTTGCCGATGATCATCGCGGGGCCGCGGCCACCGAACAGGTCGTAGCGCAGGAAGACGCCCTGGCAGCTCCCGTCGGGCGCGGGCAGCAGCCCGGCCCCGAGATTGCCCGGCCAGTCCCCGGGATCCATGGCGAGTACGTCGAAGTCTGGACCGGCGGGCGTGGCGCTACGGCGGCGGAGGAAGGACATGCCGCCATCGTACGTGGCCCGGCCCGACACGCCGCGCTGACGTCGAGGTAAGCGCGCGGGCGCCGCCGCGGCCCGCCGCGCCGCCGGTCAGGCCCGCGCGGACAGCTCGCCGAGGAGGCGCAGCGCCTCGGCGGCCGCGTCGTGGGGCACGAAGAGGTGATCGTGGTGGAAGCCGGCGACGACGTTGCAGCTGAGCCCGGCCCGGGCGAGCGCGGTGGCGACGGCGGCGGTCAGTCCGACGGCGTCCAGCGCGGAGTGCACCCGCAGGGTGATCCAGCCGGCGACGTAGTCGTACGGCAGGCCGGCGAGATCGGCCTCCTCCTGGCGGACGACGAGGGTGAGCCCTTCGGGTTCGGCGACGGTGACCTGGGGCGTCACCCCCTCGGGGACCGGGCCGGGCACGGTCGTGAAGACATAGCGGCCCTCGTTCAGCTCCGGACGCATCCCGCTCAGCAGCAGTCCAAGATCACGCTCACCCGTCATACCGCCCATCCTACGAGCGGCCCGTCAGGCGTCGTCCGCCTCGTCGAACCGCGGGCCCGGCGGGGCGAGTCGGGCGGGACGGCCACCGGCCAGGGCCCGGCCGTGACCCGACAGGCCCTAGGTGAGGTCGAACTCGCCGTGGCGGGCGTCCAGGACGAAGGCGCGCCACTCGGCCGGGGAGAAGATCACCGCCGGGATCTCCGGGCTGCGGCGGTTGCGCATCGCGACATAGCCCTCCACGAAGGCGACCTGGACGTCGCCCACACCCTGGGTGCTGGACTGCCACTCGGCCTGCGACAGGTCGAGTTCGGGCCGGGGGCCGCCCGCGAGCCGCTGCTCGATGATGCTGTTGGCCACGTGTCCTCGCTTCCTTGCGATGCGTCGTCCCTGGGCAGCCTAGCCACTGGCCCCGGGGACGGACAGGGGACGTGTCCCGGCGCCGGCGCGCGGGCTCGGGGAGGCGGACCCCGGTCCCTCAGTCGGCCGGGGAGTCCGCGCCGACCAGCCACATCGAGAAGAACTGGGCCCCGCCGCCGTAGGCGTGTCCCAACGCCCGGCGGGCGCCGTCGACTTGATGTGCGCCGGCCCGGCCGCGCACCTGAAGGGCGGCCTCGGCGAAGCGGATCATGCCGGAGGCGCCGATGGGGTTGGTGGAGAGCACGCCACCCGAGGGGTTGACGGGGAGGTCGCCGTCGAGTTCGGTGACGCCGGACTCGGTGAGCTTCCAGCCCTCGCCCTCCTCGGCGAAGCCGAGGTTCTCCAGCCACATCGGTTCGTACCAGGAGAACGGGACGTACATCTCGACCGCGTCGATCTCGCGGCGGGGGTCGGTGATGCCGGCCTGCCGGTAGACGTCCGCGGCGCAGTCCTTGCCGGCCTGCGGCGAGACGAAGTCCTTGCCGGCGAAGAGGGTGGGTTCGCTGCGCATCGCCCCGCCGTGCACCCACGCCGGCGGGTGGGGCGAGCGCGCGGCACCGGCGCGGTCGGTGAGGATCATCGCGCAGGCCCCGTCGGAGGAGGGGCAGGTCTCCGAGTAGCGGATCGGGTCCCAGAGCATCGGTGCGGCCTGGACCTTCTCCAGGGTGATGTCGTGCTCGTGCAGATGGGCGTAGGGGTTCTTCAGGGCGTTGCGGCGGTCCTTGTAGGCGACGAGGGATCCGACGGTGTCGGGGGCGCCGGTGCGGCGCATATAGGCGCGGACGTGCGGGGCGAAGAAGCCGCCGGCGCCGGCCAGCAGGGGCTGCTGGAAGGGGATCGGCAGGGACAGGCCCCACATGGCGTTGGATTCGGACTGCTTCTCGAAGGCGAGGGTGAGGACGGTGCGGTGGACCCGGGCGGCGACCAGGTTGGCGGCGACCAGGGCGGTGGAGCCGCCGACCGAGCCCGCGGTGTGCACCCGCAGCATCGGTTTGCCGACGGCCCCCAGGGCGTCGGCGAGGTAGAGCTCGGGCATCATGACGCCCTCGAAGAAGTCGGGGGCCTTGCCGATCACCACGGCGTCGACGTCCGGCCAGCTCAACCCGGCGTCCTCCAGGGCCCGGCGGGCGGCCTCGCGGACGAGTCCGGCGATCGAGACGTCCCGGCGGGCGGCGACGTGCTTGGTCTGGCCGATGCCGACGACGGCCACCGGCTCCTTGGATGTGGCGGCTGTGCTCATCGTTCCCCCTCCAGGACGGCGACCAGGTTCTGCTGCAGGCACGGCCCCGACGTGGCGTGGGCGAGGGCCCGGTCGGACTCGCCGCGCTGGATGCGGGCGGCGGCCTCGCCTAGCCGGATCAGGCCGGTGGCCATGACGGGGTTGGCGGCGAGCGCACCGCCGGACGGGTTGATGCGGACCGTGCTGTCGGGCGCGTCGAGTTTCAGGGCGCGCCGCAGCACGACCTCCTGGGAGGTGAAGGGGGCGTGCAACTCCGCGGTGTCGAAGGGCTGTTCGAAGGCTCCGGCGTGTTCGGCGGCGAGCCGGGTGGAGGGCGAGTCGGTGAGGTCGCGGACGCCCAGGCTGTGGGCCTCGATGCGGTGGTCGAGCCCGCGGATCCAGGCGGGGCGGTCGGTCAGCCGGCGGGCGGTGTCGCCGGCGGCGAGGACGACGGCGGCCGCGCCGTCGCCGATGGGCGGGCAGTCGCCGGTGCGCAGCGGGGCGACGAGCGGCTCGCCGACGGGCACGGGGCCGCGCAGCTGGGCGGACGGGTGGGACGCGGCGGCGGCGCGGCTGCGGGCCGCGATCGAGGCCAGCTCCCGCTCGTCGGTCAGCTCCGCGTCGATCAGCGCCCGGGCCTGGAGGGCGGCGAGCGCGACGGAGTCGGGCCACAGCGGGGCGACGTAGTACGGGTCGAGCTGGCGGGTGAGGACCTCGCGGACGTCGCCGGGCGAGGACTTGCCGTAGGCGTACACCAGCGCGGTCTCCGCCTCGCCGGTGAGGATCTTCACCCAGGCCTCGTACAGCGCCCAGGCGCCGTCCATCTCGACATGGGATTCGGCGATCGGCGGCCAGGCGCCGACGCCGTCCAGGGCCATCGTGAAGGAGAAGGCCCGGCCCGCGAGGTAGTCGGAGGAGCCGGAGCAGGTGAAGTCGATGTCGCCGGCCTTGAGGCCGGTCCGTGCCAGCACGTCGTGGAGCACCGGCATCAGCATCTCGACCTCGGAGGTCTCCGCGCTGTCGCGGACGTGGCGGCTCTGCCCGAAGGCGACGACGGCGACCTCGCGTATCGGATCGCGCATCAGATCAGCTCCTTGTAGCTGTCGTAGTCGGCATCGGGTTCGCCGGTGGGGCGGTAGTGGTCGGGGAAGCGCCCGCCCTCGGTCCATACGGGTTCCACCCGCAGCCCCATGCGGACCTGGTCGTAGGGGATGCCCCCGATGCGGGCGTGCAGGGCCAGGTCGGCGCCGTCCAGTGCGATGTGGGCGTAGACGTAGGGCACCTCGATGTCGAGGTTCTTGGCCTTGATGTTGACGATGCAGAAGGTGGTGACGGTGCCTTGGGGGCCGACCTCGATCTGGGTGTCGGTGGCGACGCCGCAGGTGGGGCAGGCGCCGCGGGGCGGGACGTAGACCTTGCGGCAGGACGGGCAGCGCTCGCCGATGGTCCGGTGGCCGGCGAGCGCCTGGAGGTAGCGGGACTGGGCGCGGCCGGGCGAGTAAGTGTAGTCGAGCCGGGCGGGGGCGGTGATCCCGGTGACCGGGTCGGCGAACTCCCCGCTGTGCGGGGCCGGCCGGTCGCCGTCCGCCGGGTCGTCGGACGGCTCGAAGCAGGCGATGTCGGTGATGGCGCCGGTGCGCTCGGCGGCCCAGCGGATCCGCACCCGCATGCCGGTGCGTACGGCGTCGGGGCCGGGGGCGTCCAGGGCGTGCAGCAGCGCGGTGTCGGCGCCGTCGAGCCGGACCAGGACCCAGGCGAAGGGGGTGGCGAGCGGCTGGCCGCGGCGCGGGGCCGGGTTCCAGGCCCAGGTGGTGACGGTGCCGCTCGCGCCGACCTCGACCAGCTGGTGCAGCTCCTCGGCGGTGGCCGGGTCGTATTCGGTGGGCGGTACGACGATCCGTCCGTCGCCGGCCCGGACGCCGAGGACGGTGCGCTCGCGCAGTCCGGTGAGGAAGGCGCTCTGGACCGGGCCGAGCGAGCGGGTGAAGGGGAATTCCACGACGAGGGGCGCGGTGAGGACCTCTGACATGCGGGCTCCTTGGGCTCCTTGGGCGCTTCGGCTCAGGCGCGCCGGTAGACGGGGGGACGCTTCTCCGCGAACGCGCGGGAGCCCTCCTTGGCGTCGGCGGTGTCGAAAACGGGCCAGCCCCGGGCGAGTTCGGCCCGCAGTCCCTCGGCCTCGGTCAGCTCGGCGGTCTCGTAGACGGACGCCTTGACGGCCTCGACGGCGAGGGGGCCGCAGGCGTTGATCCGCTCGGCGATCTCCAGGGCCGCCTCCAGTGCGCCGCCGTCGGGCACGACATGGCCGATCAGGCCGATGCGTGCCGCCTCGGGCGCCGGATAGGGCCGGCCGGTGAGCAGCATCTCCAGGGCGTGGGTGCGGGGGATCTGGCGGGCGAGGCGGACGGTGGAGCCGCCGATGGGGAACAGTCCGCGGGCGACCTCGAAGAGGCCGAAGGTGGCGCTCTCGCCGGCGACGCGGATGTCGGTGCCCTGGAGGATCTCCGTACCGCCGGCGACGCAGTGGCCCTCGACGGCGGCGATCACCGGTTTGCGGGGGCGGTGGTGGCGCAGCATCGCCTTCCAGTGCAGGTCGGGGTCGGCGCGCAGCCGGTCGCGGTACTGCTCGCCGGCCATCCCGTCGCCGGCGAGTGCCTTGAGGTCCATTCCGGCGCAGAAGGTGCCGCCGGCGCCGGTGAGGACGATGGAGCGGATCTGGTCGTCCTCGTCGGCGGCGACCCAGCCGTCGTACAGGCCCACCAGCATCGGCAGCGAGAGTGCGTTCTTCGCCTCCGGCCGGTTGAGGGTGAGCACCAGTGTCGCGCCGACGCGCTCCACGGTCAGATGTTCCGTACCACCCATGCCGTCCTCCCGTCTCAAGACGTAGAACAGGTTGCAGTAGCCGCACGGCGAGTTCAAGAGTTTTCTGACAGGTAGTCAGATTTGTTGGCCGCGGCCCTTCCCTGCTCCCTCCGGCGGCGCTCTAATGACCGACTGGGTCCGGTCGGCAGACCGGGCCGGCCGACGCCCGCCCGGTCTGGAGGAGACATGGAGTACAACCTTGCCGACCTCTTCGAGTCGATCGTCGACACGGTCCCCGACCGCGAGGCGCTGGTGTACGTCGACCACCCGGGGACCGGCGCCGAACGACGGCTGACGTACGCGGAGCTGGACCGGGCCGCCAACCGGCTGGCCCACCACCTCGCCAACCACGGCATCGGACCCGGAGATCACGTGGGGCTCCACCTCTACAACGGCGTCGAGTACCTCCAGGCCGTCTACGCCTGCCTGAAGATCCGCGCCGTCCCGGTGAACGTCAACTACCGCTATGTAGAAGAGGAGTTGGCCTACCTCTACCGGGACGCGGACCTGGTGGCGCTGGTCTTCGACGCGGAGTTCACCGGCCGGGTCGCCGCCGCCCTCCCGCACGCCCCGGCGCTGCGGCATCTCGTACGGGTCGGCAGCCCGCCTCCCGGAGCGCCCGCGCCCCGGATCGCGCCGGTCGCGCTCGAGGACGCCGAGGCCGCCGGTTCACCCGCCCGCGGCTTCGGACCGCGCTCCGCCGACGACCAGATCGTCATCTACACCGGCGGCACCACCGGCCTGCCCAAGGGCGTGATGTGGCGCCACGAGGACATCTTCTTCTCCGGGATGGGCGGCGGGGCGCCGACCGGTGAGCCGGTGCAGCGGCCGCAGGAGCTCGCCGAGCGGGTCGCGGCCGGCGGCGCCGGTCTGGTCTTCTTCCCCACTCCCCCGCTGATGCACGGCACCTCCACCCTCACCGCGTTCATCGCCTTCCACTTCGGCCAGAAGGTCGTCATCCACCGCAAGTACGTGCCCGAAGAGGTGCTGCGGACCATCGAGCGGGAGCGGGTCACCAGTGTCTCGCTGGTCGGCGACGCGATGCTGCGCCCGCTCGTCGACGCGCTCGGCGGGCCGCTGAAGGGCGTGGACTGCTCCTCGCTGTTCAGCGTCAGCAGCTCCGGCGCGATCCTCTCCGAGACCGTGCGCGCCCAGTTCGGCGCGCTGGTGCCGCACGCCCTGCTGCTGAACAACTTCGGCTCCTCGGAATCCGGGTTCAACGGCACGGCCACCGACGACGCGGGACCCGAGCGGGGCTTCCGGCTGCGCGTCAACTCCCGTACGGCGGTGGTGGATCCGCAGACCCGCGCGCCGGTGGCGGCCGGCGGGACGGGCCGGCTCGCACTGCGCGGACACGTACCACTGGGCTACTACAACGACCCGCACAAGACCGCCGAGACCTTCTTCGAGGCGCACGGCGACCGGTGGGTGCTGCTGGGCGACATGGCCACCGTGGACGAGCAGGGCGTCGTCACGGTCCTGGGCCGGGGGTCGCAGTGCATCAACTCCGGCGGCGAGAAGGTCTATCCGGAGGAGGTCGAGCAGGCGCTCAAGGCGCACCCGCAGGTGTATGACGCCCTGGTGGCGGGCGTACCGGACGAGCGGTGGGGCAGCCGCGTCGCGGCCGTGGTCCAACTGCGCGAGGGAGCCGGCCCGCTGGACCTGGAGGGCATCCAGGCGCACTGCCGCAGCCGGCTGGCCGGCTACAAGATTCCGCGCGCCGTGGTCTTCACCGACCGGATCCAGCGGTCGCCCAGCGGCAAGGCGGACTACCGCTGGGCGAAGGCGGTGGCGGCGGGCGAACGGGAGGCGTGAGCCGGCGCCCCCGGCGCCGGATCCGCCGTCGCCCCCGGCTCGTCGTGGTTCACCGCGCGGCGTTCGCCTACCGGGCGCCGGGCAGGCGGTACTCAGCCGCCGGGCGCCACGTACACGACGCTCAGCCGCCGGGCGCCACGTACACGTCGCTCAGCTGCCGGGCGCCACGTACACGTCGCTCAGCTGCCGGGCGCCGCGTACGTGGTGCAGACCGACCGGAGTGCGCGGCCCAGCGCCACCGTGTGCAGCGCGTCCAGCCGCCGCTCATGGCGTACGTGGGCGGCGTTCGCGGTCAGCAGCGGGCGGCAGGACGGCGCGGAGCGGGCGTGGGGGGAGGCGGCGACGGCCCGGACCAGTTCACCGTTGATGCGGTTGATCTCCTTGCGGACCTCCCCCAGGTCGGGGCGCTCGGCCGGCGCCCGGGACGGGTCGGCGTCCCACAGCCGGTGCAGTCCGCGCTGCACTACCTTGCTGGCCTCGATCTGGTCCCGGAAGATCCGCTCCGTCGCCACCGGGTCGGCGCCCAGCTGCCGGGCCTGCGCCGCCACCGCGTCCAGCACCTGCCGTTCGCGGACCGGGTCGTCGATCGGCGCGCCGGTGCCCCACTTCGCCGCGGCCACCAGGTCCCCGGTGGCCAGCCGCTCCGCGGACAGCGCGGCGAGCGGCCGGAGCTGCCGGTAGGGGGAGTGCGCGGCGGCCGAAGGCGCGGCCGGCGCGGCGGCCGGGGCCGCGACGGCCCCGCCGGCCGCGGTGAACAGGACGGTCGCGGCGGCGCCGGCGACCAGCGCACGGCGCATCGAGGTGGTCAGCTGCACGGTCGGCCTCTCTCGAACTCCGGTCCTCCCAAGGGGGGTTCGTGGGAGGTCGTACGGCGCGAGCCTACGGCCTGCCGGCACGCTCTGGCGCCCGCCTGCGCCAGGCCCCTTGACGTGCTCGCCGCGCGCTGATTACTTGGACCGCATTCAGCTACCGAATGATCGGTAGGGAGACGAGGCGGTGACACTCCATGCCGGACATGCCGGAAGCAGCCACGGGCGGGGCGACGGGCGGTGGGACGTTCGACGACACGGAGCGGCTCTCCCCGGAGGCGTTGCGGGAACTCCAGCTGACCCGGCTGCGCGCCTCGTTGCAGCACGCCTACGACCATGTCCCCTTCTACCGTGACTCCTTCGACCGGGCCGGGGCGCATCCCAAGGACTGCCGCTCGCTCGGCGATCTCGTCCGCTTCCCGTTCACCGTCAAGGACGATCTGCGCGCCCAGTACCCCTTCGGCATGTTCGCCGTCCCCAAGGAGCGGGTGCGCCGCATCCACGCCTCCAGCGGCACCACCGGCCGTCCGACGGTCGTCGGCTACACCGAGCGCGATCTTTCCCACTGGGCGGACGTCGTCGCCCGTTCGCTGTACGCCGCCGGCGCCCGGCCCGGTCACACCGTCCATATCGCCTATGGATACGGCCTGTTCACCGGCGGTCTGGGCGCCCACTACGGCGCGGAGCGGCTCGGCTGCACGGTCGTCCCGGCCTCCGGCGGGATGACCAGCCGGCAGGTGCAGATCATCCAGGACTTCCGCCCCGAGATCATCATGGTGACGCCGTCGTACATGCTCACCCTCCTCGACGAGTTCGAGCGGCAGGGCGTCGATCCCCGGACGACCTCCCTGAAGGTGGGCGTCTTCGGCGCCGAGCCCTGGACGCAGGAGATGCGGCGAGAGATCGAGGAGCGGTTCGCGATCGACGCCGTGGACATCTACGGCCTGTCGGAGGTCATGGGTCCCGGTGTCGCCCAGGAGTGTGTGGAGACCAAGGACGGACTGCACATCTGGGAGGACCACTTCTACCCGGAGGTGGTCGACCCGATCACCGGCGAGGTGCTGCCGGACGGTGAGCACGGGGAGCTGGTCTTCACCTCCCTCACCAAGGAGGCGATGCCCGTCGTCCGCTACCGCACCCGTGATCTGACGCGCCTGCTGCCGGGCACCGCACGGGCGGCCTTCCGCCGGATGGAGAAGGTCACCGGGCGCAGCGACGACATGATCATTCTGCGGGGGGTCAACCTCTTCCCCGCGCAGGTCGAGGAGATCGTGCTGCGCACGCCCGGCGTCGCCCCGCACTTCCAGCTGAAGCTGACGCGGGAGGGCCGGCTGGACCAGTTGACCGTACGCGCCGAGGCCCGCCCCGATGCCACCGTCGAGGAGCGCACGGCGGCCGTCGGGATGATCGCGCGCGGCGTCAAGGACGGCATCGGGGTCTCTGTCGCCGTCGAGATCGTCGATCCGGAGACGCTGGAGCGCTCGGTGGGCAAGATCAAGCGCATCGTGGACGCCCGCCCGCGGGACCCCCGCTGAGAGGCGCCGCCGGTCGCCGTCACGCCCGCCCAGCACGCCCGGGCAGCCGTCTGCCGACGACGCTCAGGTCGTGTTCGGATCCCCCTTGATCAGGGCGAACGGAGCCCCGGCGGGGTCCTTCACCATGGCCAGCCGACCGACGCCCGGGGCGTCGGCGGGCGGGATCAGGACCGTGGCTCCCTGGCCGACGGCGGCCGCGTAGGTCGCATCGCAGTCGAGCACGCCGAAGTACGGGTGCCACTCCGAGGTCGAACCGGCCGCCAGATTCTCCTTCGGCAGCTGCATCAGGCCGCCCTGCCCCGGGTCGCCGGCCCTGCCGCCGCCCGGCGAGGAGATGACCGAGTAGACCATGTCGCCGCCCATCGGCATGTCCTGATAGCTCCAGGAGAAGACCGAGCGGTAGAAGTCCTTCGCCGCGGCCGCGTCGGTGGTGTACAGCTCGGTCCAGCAGAGCGTGTTGGGCTCCATGACCATCTCCAGGCCCCCGGTCTCGCGCGGCTGCCACACCGCGAAGTCGGCGCCCGTCGGGTCGGTGAAGGCCGCCAGCCGGCCCGCCGTGAAGACGTCGCCCGGCTCGACCCGCACCGATCCGCCGGCCTGCTCCACCGCCTTGGCCGTGGCGTCCGCGTCGCGCGTGTGGAAGTACGCCGTCCAGGCGGAGCCGGCGCCCGCCTCCGTCAGCGGGCCGGCGGCGGCGACCGTCCTGCCGTCGATCTGGAAGAAGCCGTACCCGCCGGCCTCCGGGCCGGCCGACTCGAAGCTCCAGCCGAACACGGCGGAGTAGAAGGCGACGGCGGCATCGACATCGGGAGCGCCGAGGTCGAGCCAGTTCGGTGTGCCCGGAACGTAGTCGGTGGTCAGCATGGGTGCTCCTCCGTCGAACGGATCGAGGCCTGCGGGGCCGTTCTCCCGCCGCTTCCCAGCATGGCAGGGGCCACTGACAGCCGCCCTCCGCACGCGGCTCAGGGCGTGCCGAACCGCTCGCGCAGCTCACGCTTGAGGACCTTCCCGCTGGCGTTGCGCGGCAGTGCCTCCACGAACACCACCCGTTTGGGCGCCTTGAACGGCGCGAGGCGGTCCCGCGCCGCCTCGATCAGCTCCCGCTCCCCCACCTGGGCCCCACCGCCCGCGGCGTCCGAGCCGTCCGTACGCCGTACCACCACCGCCGTCACCGCCTCGATCCAGCGCTCGTCCGGCAGTCCGATGACCGCGACCTCGGCCACCTGCGGATGCTGGTAGAGCACGTCCTCCACCTGGCGCGAGGCGACCAGGACGCCGCCGGAGTTGATGACGTCCTTGACCCGGTCGACCACCGTGAAGTAGCCCTCCGCGTCCCGGACGGCGAGGTCCCCGGAGTGGAACCAGCCGTCCCGGAACGCCTCGGCGGTCTCCTCCGGCTTGTCCCAGTAGCCGGTGCACAGTTGCGGGGACCGGTAGACGACCTCGCCCCGGGTGCCGTCCGGCACCTCCCGGCCCGCCTCGTCCACCACCCGCGCCTCGACGAACAGCACCGGGCGCCCGCAGGAGTCCAGCCGGCCCTCGTGCTCGTCCGGGCCGAGCACGGTGGCCAGCGGCCCGATCTCGCTCTGCCCGAAGCAGTTGTAGAAGGCGAGCCGGGGCAGGCGGGCGCGCAGCCGCTCCAGGACCGGCACCGGCATGATCGAGGCGCCGTAGTAGGCCTTGCGCAGCCCGCCCAGCTCCCGGGTGGTGAAGCCGGGGTGCTGCGACAGCGCGATCCACACCGTCGGCGGCGCGAAGAGGCTGTCGGCCCGGCCCGCCTCCACCAGGTCGAAGATCCGGTCCGGGTCGGGGCCGTCCAGGATGGTGTTCTCGGCGCCCACCGCCAGATAGGGCAGCAGGAACACATGCATCTGCGCGGAGTGGTAGAGCGGCAGCGAGTGCAGCGGCCGGTCGGTCTCCCTGAGGTCGAGGGCGACGACGGCGCTGGTGTACTCGTGCACCAGCGCACGGTGCGTCATCATCGCGCCCTTGGGCAGGGCGGTCGTCCCCGAGGTGTAGAGGAGCTGCACCAGTTCGTCGTCGGCGACCTCCGGCAGCTCCCCGGCGCCACCGGGCACCGCGCCGGCCGCGAGCCGCTCCAGCAGCCCGTCGGGCGTGCCGTACAGCGGCAGGGCGCGTACCGAGTCCGGCAGCCGGTGCGCGAGGGCGGCGTCGGTGAGCACCAGCGCGCTGCCCGACTGGTCCAGGATGTAGCGCAGGTCCTCGCCGGTGAGGCCGTGGTTGACCGGTACGTGCACCAGTCCGGCGCGGGCGCAGGCCAGGAAGCCGATCAGATACGCGTCGGAGTTGTGCCCGTAGGACGCGACCCGGTCGCCGGGCCCGAGGCCGTCCGCCAGCAGCAGCCGGGCCGCGGCGGTCACCGCGTCGTCCAGCTGGCGATAGGTCCAGGCCCGCTCCCCGTAGCGCACCGCGGTCCGCTCGGGCACGCGGCGGGCGCTGCGCCGCAGGACTCCATCGACGGTGTTGCTCCGTGCTCGCATCATGGCGCGATCCTCGGCCGCGCCCCACCGCCGGTCAAGGCACCCGACCGCGCGTCAGCCCTATACGGCGCGTTCGCGTCCCTGCCAGTAGGGGTCGCGCAGCCGGCGTTTGTAGAGCTTGCCGTTGGGGTCGCGCGGCATGGCGGTGATGAAGTCGACGGACTTGGGGCGTTTGTAGCCGGCGAGCCGCCGTTCGCAGTACGCGAGGATGTCGGCGGCCAGCTCGGGGCCCGCCCGGTGGCCCTCGGCGGGTTCCACCACGGCCTTGACCTCCTCGCCCCAGTCGTCGTGCGGAATGCCGAAGGCGGCCGCGTCGGCGACCGCGGGGTGGCCGAGCAGGGCGGATTCGATCTCGGCGGGGTAGATGTTCACCCCGCCCGAGATGATCATGTCGATCTTGCGGTCGCGGAGGAAGAGATAGCCGTCCTCGTCGAGGCAGCCGAGGTCGCCGACGGTGAAGAAGTCCCCGATCCGGTTCTTCCTCGTCTTGCCCTCGTCCTTGTGGTAACTGAAGCCGCCGGTGGTCATCTTCATGTAGACGGTGCCCAGTTCACCGGCCGGCAGCCGGTTGCCGTCGTCGTCGAAGACGGCCAGCTCGCTGATCGGCCAGGCCTTGCCGACCGTCCCCGGCTTCTTGAGCCAGTCCTCGGCGGTCGCGAACGCGCCGCCGCCCTCACTCGCCGCGTAGTACTCCTCCACACAGCCGCCCCACCAGTCGATCATCGCGCGTTTGACGTGGTCGGGGCAGGGCGCGGCGCCGTGGATGGCGTGCCGCATCGCGCTCACGTCGTAGGCCGCCCGGGTCTCCTCCGGCAGGGCGAGCAGCCGATGGAACTGGGTCGGCACCATATGGGTGTGGGTGCAGCGGTGCTCGTCCATCAGGGCCAGCATGCCCTGCGGCGTCCACTTGTCCATGAGGACGATGCGGTGGCCTATGTGCAGTGAGGCGCCGGCGAATTGCAGTACGGCGGTGTGGTAGAGCGGCGAGCAGACCAGGTGCACGTTGCCGTCGAACGGCTTGATCCCGAAGATGCCGAGGAAGCCGCCCAGATAGGCGTCCTCGGGCGCGGTGCCGGGCAGCGGGCGGCGGATGCCGCGCGGGCGTCCGGTGGTGCCCGAGGTGTAGTTCATCACCCAGCCCAGGGTGCGGTCGTCGGGCGCGGAGTCCGGCTGTCCGGCGAGGAGCCGGCCGTAGGGCTGGAATCCGTCGACCGTCCCGACGGCGTAGCGCTGTGCCGCCGGAACTCCCGCCTCGTCGGCGGCCTGCCGCGCCGCCGCCGCGAACCGCTCGTGGACGATGACCACCTTGGCACCGCAGTCCGCGACGATCCAGGCGATCTCCGGGCCGACCAGATGGTGGTTGACGGGGACGAGGTAGAGGCCGGCCTGGGACGCGGCGAGGTAGGCGGTGAGGAACTCGACGCCGTTGGGGAGCACGACGGCGAAGGCGTCGCCGCGTTGCAGACCCGCGGCGCGCAGTCCGTGGACGAGTCGGTTGGCGGCGGCGTGCAGCCGGGCCGCGGTCCACTCCTCGCCGTCCGGGGCGATCAGGACCGTGCGGTCGGGGTCGGCGGCGGCCTGCGCCCAGAATCCGTTGGGCGGCGGGGCGTCCTTGGTCATGGGGCTGTCCTCCTGGGTTTCACGCGCGTCCGGCGATGCGGTTGATGCGGTCGACGGCCCGCTCGAAGCCGCGGGTGAGGTCGTCGAAGACGGCCCGCACGCTGCGTTCGCTGTTCATCCGGCCGACGATCTGGCCGACCGGGGTGCCCAGCAGCGGCTCGACCTCGTGCCGCTGGATGCGGGAGTTGGCCTCGGCGACCAGCAGGCCCTGCAGCGGCATCGGCAGGGTGCCGGGACCGTCGGGGTCGTCCCAGGCGTCGGTCCATTCCGTACGCAACTGGCGGGCGGGTTTGCCGGTCAGGGCGCGGGAGCGGACGGTGTCGCCCGGCCCGGCGGCGAGCAGTTTCGCGGTCAGCCGCCGGGAGTGCAGCTCCGCCTCCTCGGTGGTCAGCCAGATCGAGCCGAGCCAGACGCCCTGCGCGCCGAGGGCGAGCCCGGCGGCGATCTGCTCACCGGTGCCGATGCCGCCCGCGGCGAGCACCGGGAGCGGGTCGACGGCGGCCACGATCTCCGGGGTGAGGACCATGGTGGCGATCTCCCCGGTGTGCCCGCCCGCCTCGTAGCCCTGGGCGACGACGATGTCGATGCCGGCGGCCCGGTGGTGGCGGGCGTGCCGGGGACTGCCGGCCAGTGCGGCGACGAGGATGCCGTGGTCGTGGGCGCGCTGGACGACGTCGGGCGGCGGCGAGCCGAGGGCGTTGGCGAGCAGCTTGATCGGGTAGTCGAAGGCCACGTCGAGCTGGGTGCGGGCGACCTGCTCCATCCAACCGGTGATCCGCCAGCCGGGCGTCTCCCCCCGGGCGAGCCGCGGCACCTGATGCTTCTCCAGGAGTTCGGTGACGAACCTGCGGTGCCCCTCGGGGATCATCGCCTCGACGTCGGCCTCGCTGACGCCCTCCACCTTCTTGGCGGGCATCACCACATCGAGCCCGTAGGGCAGTCCGTCGGTGTGCTCCTGCATCCAGTCTAGGTCGCGGGCCAGCTCGTCCGGCGCGGTGTAGCGGACCGCGCCGAGCACCCCGAACCCGCCGGCCCGGGTGATCGCCGCGGCGACGGCGGGGAACGGCGTGAACCCGAAGACGGCGTGCTCGGCTCCCAGCGTGTTGCTCAGCTCCGTCTGCATGCGCGAAGGATGCCGCAGCGGGCCGTACGAGGGAAGAGATTTTCT
The DNA here is from genome assembly GCF_056436545.1 of Streptomyces sp. NPDC043738. Taxonomy (NCBI): domain Bacteria; kingdom Bacillati; phylum Actinomycetota; class Actinomycetes; order Kitasatosporales; family Streptomycetaceae; genus Streptomyces; species Streptomyces sp. NPDC043738. The sequence continues at coordinate 71,585 of NZ_JBWKCJ010000025.1, forward strand.
GATGCTGCGTCAGAAACCGGTGGGGACCGGCCAGGGGTGGCCCGTGGCAGCAGGGCGCCGCCCGGCCCCGTCAGCCCTCCTCCAGTACCGCCATCGCCGCGTTGTGGCCGGGGATTCCGCTCACTCCTCCGCCGCGGACCGCGCCCGCCCCGCACAGCAGGACGTTGGGGTGGGTGGTGGCCACGCCCCAGCGGGCCGGCGCGGTGCCGCCGGCCGCCCCGGCGCGCTCGTCGTGCTCGTCCGCGTACGGGAACGCCAGGTCGCGGTGGAAGATGTTGCCGCCCGGCAGGCCCAGCTCCCGGTCCAGGTCCAGGGGGGACCGGGCCTCGATGCAGGGGCGGCCTTCGGCGTCGTGGGCCAGGCAGTCGGCGAGCGGTTCGGCGAGGTGGGTGTCGAGCTCGGCGAGGGTGGCGGCGAGCAGGCGGTCGCGGGTGGTGTCGTTGTCCGCGGCGAACAGCCGGGCCGGGGTGTGCAGGCCGAAGAGGGTGAGCGTCTGGTAGCCCTGGCGGACCAGGTCGGCGCCGAGGATGGAGGGGTCGGTCAGGGAGTGGCAGTAGATCTCGGACGGCGGGTTCGCGGGCAGCTCGCCGGACGCGGCCTGCTGGTAGGAGCGCTCCAGCTGGCCGTAGCCCTCGGCGATGTGGAAAGTGCCGGAGAAGGCCTCCCGGGGATCCACCCGGGTGTCGCGCAGCCGCGGGAGCCGGGTGAGCAGCATGTTCACCTTGAGCTGGGCGCCCTCGGCGGGTGGTGGCGGGTTCTCGCCCAGGAGGCGGGCGAGTTCGCGCGGGGAGGCGTTGACCAGGACCCGGCGGGCGCCGATCGTGCCCCGGTCGCAGCTGACCTCCGCCGTCCGGCCGTCCGTGGCGATCGCGGTCACCGGGCAGTCGGTGACGATCTCGGCCCCGGCGCGGCGGGCGGCGTCGGCCAGCGCGTCGGTCAGGGCGCCCATTCCGCCGATGGGGACGTCCCAGTCGCCGGTGCCGCCCCCGATGACGTGGTAGAGGAAGCAGCGGTTCTGGCGCAGGGAGGGGTCGTGGGCCGTGGCGAAGGTGCCGATCAGGGCGTCGGTGAGGACGACACCGCGGACCAGGTCGTCGGTGAAGGCCTCCTCGACCGTCTCGCCCAGGGGGCGTTCGAACAGGGCGTGCCAGGTGGCGTCGTCGTCGACGGCGGCGCGCAGTGCGGCGCGGGTGGGGAGCGGCTCGGTGAGGGTGGGGAAGACCCGTTCGGCGAGCCTTTGGGTGGTGCCGTAGAAGCGCTGCCAGGCGCCGAACTCCCGGTCGGAGCCGGTGAGGTCGGCGAACGACTTGCGGGTGCGGTGCTCGCCGCCGCCGACGAGGAGGCCGGTGGGGCGGCCCTCGCGTAGGGCGGGGGTGTAGGAGGAGACGGTGCGCTTGCGGACCGCGAAGCGCAGCCCGAGGTCCCGCACGATCTTCGGCGGCAGCAGGCTGACGAGGTAGGAGTAGCGGGACAGCCGGGCGTCGACCCCGGCGAAGGCCCGGGTCGACACGGCGGCCCCACCCGTGTGGTCCAGCCGCTCCAGTACCAGCACGCTGCGCCCGGCCCGTGCGAGATAGGCGGCGGCGACCAGCCCGTTGTGCCCGCCGCCGACGACGACCGCGTCATACGAAGTCCGTTCCGGCATGCCCCTTCGTAGCACGCGGTGATCCCGGTGGCCAGGTGCACGCGGCTGAAACCTCCGCCGCGGCCGGTGCGGCTTCTTGATCGGCCGCAGGGCTGCTCCTAGCGTCCGGCCGTGCTCGCCTCCGGGACCGCCCCGGCTGTCCCGCACGCAGGCCGTCCCGCTCCCCCATGAGGTGACCCGTGTCCCGCCCCTCGGTATCCCGCGCCGGCCGCAGCCTCGCCGGGCTGACGGCCGTCGCCGCCTGCTCGGCCGGGCTGCTCGCGGCCCCCGCGCCCGCCTCCGCCACCCCCGACCCGGCCCGCCCGCCCGGTGCCGCGCACACCGCGATGCCGTATCCGCATCTGGCCCCGACACCCCCCATGGGCTGGAACAACTGGTCCTACTACACATGCGGCATCAGCGAGCAGGTGGTCCTGGGCAACGCCCGGGCCCTGGTCCGTACGGGTCTGGCGGCGAAGGGCTACGACACCGTGACGGTCGACGACTGCTGGATGAGCAGGCAGCGCGGCCCCAAGGGCGAGCTGGTACCGGACCCGGCCAAGTTCCCGCACGGCATGGCGTACATCGGGCAGCAGCTGCACCGGATGGGCCTGAAGTTCGGCATCTACGGGGATGTCGGCACGCTCACCTGCGAGAAGTACCCGGGCAGCCTCGGCCGCTTCCGCCAGGACGCGCAGCTGTTCGCGCAGTGGAAGGTGGACTACGTCAAGGCGGACGGCTGCAATGTGCCCACGGTGCCCGGGCGCAGCAAGGAGCAGACCTACCGGGATCTGTACGGGCAGATGAGTGACGCGCTGCGGGCCACCGGGCGGCCGATGACCTTCTCGGTGTCCGCGCCGGCGTACTTCCAGTTCGACGGCGCCGCCGTCTGGCACCGGGTCATCGGCTGGTCGTCCGAGCTGGGCAATCTGTGGCGCAGCGGCCGCGACGTGGCGCTGCAGAAGGCCTCACCGGACACGAAGTGGTCCTCCGTCGTCTACAACTTCCGCTACAACGCGGATCTGGCGGACCTCCAGCGGCCCGGACGCTGGAACGACCCGGACTTCCTGCTGGCCGGCGACTCGGGTCTGACGCGGCAGGAGATGCAGAGCCAGATGTCGCTGTGGGCGGTGATGGCGGCACCGCTGATCTCCAGCACGGACCTGGAGAAGTTGTCACCGGCGGCGCGTGCGGTGCTCGGCAACGAGGAGGTCGTCGCCGTCGACCAGGATCCGCTGGGGGTCCAGGGGCACATCGTGCAGCAGGGCACCGACTTCGCGGTGCTGAGCAAGCCGCTGCAGAACGGCGACCACGCGATCGCCCTGTTCAACTCGGGTGACTCCGCGCGCACGCTGTCGGTCACGGCCGGTGCGGCCGGGCTGCCGAAGAGCTCCTCCTACCTGCTGCACGATCTGGTCACCGGCCGCCGTGCGCACAGCGGCGGCGACATCGCGGCCGAGAAGGTTCCGGCGCACGGGACGGTGCTCTACCGGGTCACCCCGAGCTGAGCCGCGGGGGGGGGGGGGGGGGGGGGGGGGGGGGGAGAGGGGGAGGGGGGGGGGGGGGGGGGGGGTAGTGGGGGTGGAGGGATCGGGGGGGGGTGGGAGGAAAGCAGGGGTGGG
>NZ_JBWKCJ010000025.1:74840-140011 GCF_056436545.1 Streptomyces sp. NPDC043738
CAACACCCGCGCGGTCATCCCCCCCCCGGCCTCCCCCCCCCCCCCCCCCCCCCCCCCCCCCCCCCCCCCCCCCCCCCCCCCCCCCCCCCCCGACCCCGCTACCGCTCGCGCCGGGCGCGCTGCCGGCGCAGGGATGCGACCCGGCGGTGGAGGGCGGCCGCCTCGTCGGCGCGGCCCAGTTGCTCCAGGCACTGGGCCAGGTCGCTCTGGCTGGTCAGCGCGTCGGGGTGGGTGGCGCCCAGGACCCGTTCGCGGGCGTCGGCCACCTGGCGGTAGCCGTCCAGCGCGTCGTTCCAGCGGCCGAGCCAGCCGAGGGCCACGGCGCTCTCCCGCCGGCTGACCAGGGTGTCGGGGTGGTCGGGGCCGAGGGCCCGCTCGCGCGCCGCGGCCACCGCCCGGGCTTCCACCAGGGCTTCCTGCCAGCGGCCCAGCCGTCCGAGGTTGACGCCCAGGCCGTGCCGGGCGCGCAGGGTTTCGGGGTCGTCGGCGCCCCGGGCGCGGGTGCGGGCCGCGATCAGGTCGCGGTAGAGCGCGAGGGCCTCCGCGCTGCGGCCGAGCCGGCCGAGGCCGATGCCGACCTCGTAGCGGGCGGCGAGGGTGTCGGGGTGGTCGGGGCCCAGGGCCGCCGAGCGGGCCGCCGCGACCTGCTGGTAGGTCTGCAGCGCCGCCGCCCAGTTGCCCAGCTTGCCGAGTACGTGGGCGAGTTCGCAGCGGGTGGTGAGGGTGTCGGGGTGGTGGGCGCCGAGGACCCGGGCGCGTGCCTCGGCCACCTCGCCGGTCATCGCCAGGCAGTCCTCCAGCCGGCCCAGCCGGCCGAGGTTGAGGGCGAGGTGGTGGCGGCAGCCGAGGGTGTCGGGGTGGTCGGGGCCCAGCGCGCGCTGCTGGTCGGCCAGCACCTCGGCGTAGCGCTGGTGGGCGTCGAAGTAGCGGCCCTGGCGGCCCAGCGCATGGGCGGACTCCAGGCGGCCGGTGAGGGCGGCGCGGCGGTCGTCGGGTGGTGCGGGGCTGGCGAGCGGGCCGGCCGGGGCGGCGTCGCCGCGGCGCGGGTCGTCGCCGCCGGTCCAGGTGTCGGTGAGGACCGTGGCGGCCCGGTCGGCCGTGGGGCGGGGCGGGCGGCGGGCGGCGCCGGCCGGGGAGCCAAGGGTCATGCCGCGGGTCCAGGACGGCAGCCGCGGGGTGGCGGCGGTGGTGTCGGCGGAGCCGGCCGGGGCGCGGCGCGCGGGGTGCCGATGGCGGGCGTCGGCGAGGCGTTTGGCGAGTTCGTCGGCGTCGCGTGGTCGGTCGTCGGGGTCCTTGGCGAGCAGTTCGAGCATGATCCGCTCGTAGGGCTCGGGCAGGTCGGGGCGGAGCGTGCGGGGCGGGGTGGGGGCGGTGTCGCGGTGTCCGACGAGCACCGCCCAGGCGTCGCCGAGGTCGAACGGGGGGACGCCGGTGGCCAGCTCGTAGAGCACACAGCCCAGGGAGTACAGGTCGCTGCGGTGGTCTATGGCGTGTGCGCCGATCTGCTCGGGCGACATGTAGTGCGGGCTGCCCATGGCGATGCCGGTGCCGGTGAGGCGGGCGGTGAAGCCGATGTCGTGGCCGAGGCGGGCGATGCCGAAGTCGCAGATCTTGACCGTGCCGTCGGTGGTGCGGACGATGTTCGCCGGTTTCAGATCGCGGTGCACGACGGCTTGTTCGTGGGTGTAGGCGAGGGCGGCGGTGACCTGCTCGGCGATCTCGATGACGTCCCTGACGGGCAGCGGCTGGCGACGGTTGTCGTCCAGCAGCTGGCTGAGATTGCGGCCGTTGAGCAGCTCCATGACGATGAAGAGCGTGCCCGCGTCCTCGCCGAAGTCGTGGACGACGGTGATGCCGCGGTGCTGGAGGGCGGCCGCGACCCGGGCCTCGCGCCGGAAGCGTTCGCGCAGTACCTGGAGGAACGACGGTTCGTGCCGGGGCCCCAGGGGCTTGAGGCACTTGACGGCGACCTGCCGGCCCAGTGATTCGTCGCGGGCCCGCCAGACCTCGCCCATACCGCCGCGGCCGATGGTGTCGAGCAGCCGGTAGCGCCCCTGAACCAGTCTGTTCTCCGCCATCCCGTATCGCCGCCCCCGTCCCCAGTGCCGCGGTCAGCCGCGCAGTTCCCCCTGCGTCCCGTCGTGCCCGTCCAGTATGGCGGCGCGAGCGCGGAGCTTGTAGGGCGCTGGGCGGGTGTCGGGGCCGAGTCGTTCGACGGCGCGCAGGATGTGCCGGGGCGGCAGCTGCCAGCGGACGGTGGGCGGAATGGCGCGCAGGAGGCGGCCGGTGGCGCGAAGACGGCGGGTGACGGCGGCCGGCGGGGGCGCGGGGCGCCGGTAGAGGTCGTGTGCGTACGCCGGGAGCGCGTCGTAGGCCAGGTGCGCGACCCGCTGCCAGAGCAGCGCGCGGACCGGGACGAGGGGGGCGGGGGTCGGGGGCCGGCGCAGGAACGCGTCGACCTGGCGGGCCTCGCAGGTCAGCGCCAGTTCGGGCCGTACGCCGTCGAAGTAGGCGGCGAGGGCGTCCCGGTCGCCGGGGACCGCGTCCGGTGCGAGGCCGACCAGGCGGGCGCTCGCGCGCTGTTCGGCGAGGTAGCGGTCGGCCTGGGCGTCGCTGACCGGGTAGCCGGAGCGGCGCAGTACGTGCAGGTAGGAGTCCACCTCCGCGCAGTGCACCCACAGCAGCAGGGCCGGCTCGTCGATGCGGTAGCGCTCGCCGGTGGCGGGGTCGGTGGCGGTCAGCCGGCGGTGGATGCCGCGGACCGCGGCGCCGGCCCGCTCGGCGGCTTCGGTGGTGCCGTAGGTGAGGGTGCCGACGAAGTCGGCGGTCCGCATCAGCCGGCCCCAGGCGTCGCGCCGGCCCCTGGCGTCCATGTGGAACGCGGCGGAGTTCTGCATGACGCCGCGCACGGCGCGCGGGTGCAGCGCCTGGAGGTACAGCGCGCGCACGCCCGCGATCCACATCATCGGGTCGCCGTGCAGCTGCCAGGTCACCGAGCGGGGCCCGAAGAGCCCGGGGTCGCCTGCCATGCGCCCCACCTCCCGTCTGGGGTCCCCCCGCGCCCTTGAGGCGTGGGGCCGGTCAGCGCCGTACGCGGGGCATCCCGAGGCCGATCCACGAGATGATCTCGCGCTGGATCTCGTTGTTGCCGCCGCCGAAGGTGAAGATGACCGCGGAGCGGTAGCCGCGCTCCAGTTCGCCGTGGAGCACGGCGCCGGCCGAGCCCTCCTTCAGCGGGCCGGCCGAGCCGACGACCTCCATCAGCCAGGCGTAGGCGTCCCGTCGGGCCTCGGAGCCGTAGACCTTGACCGCGGAGGCGTCCTGCGGGGTGAGCGTGCCCTGCTGGAGCGCGTCGACCATCTGCCAGTTCAGCAGCTTCATGGCGTCCAGTCTGGTGTGGGTGCGGGCCAGCCGTCCACGGACCCAGCCCAGGTCGATGACCCGGCGGCCGTCGGCGAGCTTGGTGTCGGCGGCCCAGCGCTGGACGTTGTGCAGGGCTCGGATGGCCATGGTGCCGTGGGCGGCGAGGGTGACCCGCTCGTGGTTGAGCTGGTTGGTGATGATCCGCCAGCCCTTGTTCTCCTGGCCGACGCGGCGGGTGGCCGGGACGGTGATGTTCTCGTAGTAGCTGGCGGTGGTGTCGTGCGAGGCGAGCGTGTTGATCACGGTGCAGGAGTAGCCGGGGTCGCTGGTGGGGACCAGGAGCATGGTGATGCCCTTGTGGGGCGGGGCGTCGGGGTCGGTCCGTACGGCCAGCCACACCCAGTCGGCGGTGTCCCCGTTGGTCGTCCAGATCTTCTGTCCGTTGACCAGGTAAGTGCCGGTCTCTTCGTCGCCCTCGCGTACCGCGCGGGTCTTGAGGGCGGCCAGGTCGGTGCCGGCGTCCGGTTCGCTGTAGCCGATCGCGAAGTCGATCTCGCCGGCGAGGATCCTGGGCAGGAAGTGGGCCTTCTGCTCCTCGGTGCCGAACTGCATGATCGTCGGGCCGACGGTGTTCAGTGCCATCAGCGGCAGCGGTACGCCCGCCTGTGCGGCCTCGTCGAAGAAGATGAACTGCTCCATCGGGGTCATCCCGCGCCCGCCGAACTCCTTGGGCCAGCCGACGCCGAGCCAGCCGTCGAGGCCCAGACGGCGCACGGTCTCGCGGTAGAACCGCTTCTGGGCGGTGGGGTCGGCGTACCGTGCGTAGGCGTTGTCCGGCACCAGTTCGGCGAAGTAGGTGCGCAGTTCGGCGCGCAACCGTTGCTGCTCGGGGGTGTATTCGAGGTGCACGGCCCCTCCAGTTCGTCCGGTCCCGTCGTCCGGTCCGGCGGCGCGGCGTTCCTGACGGAGCGTCGGATGCCGGATCGAGGGGCACAGTAGAACTTGTTCCAGTAATACGGAAGGGTGCCGGAGCGCGATCGCGCCGGGGCGGCCGCCGGGCCGGGCGCCGGTGCGGGGTGGGGCGCCCCGCACGCACGAAGGCCCGATACGGCACCTGTGGGGTGCCGTACCGGGCCCCGCCCGGGCACCATCAGCCCATGGCGTGCTTGGCCGGGTTGTTGTAGCCGGAGTGGTGCATCCGGCCGTGCTGCACGTCCTTGCAGTACTTGACCTTGCCGGTGTTGGTCACGTACTTCGCCGAGACCCAGGACGCCCGCTCGTCACGAGTGAGGTACCAGACGCTGTTGCCGGCGACGCTCTGGGTGCGCACCTTGCACACCAGGCCGATCTGCGCGCGGTGACGGAAGAAGCCCCTCACGGAGGAGTCCGTGCTGGGGTACTGACGCGCACTCAGGCCCATCTTCGTGGTGACGATGCCGTACGGCCTCGCGGTGCTGACGGGCCCGGGCGTCGCCGCCTGGGCCGACGCCGCGGCGGACAGCGTCGCACCCATGACGACGGCCGCGGCCAGTACGCCCGCGCCGGCGGCGAGTCTTCTGCCTCGGGCCACGAGGAGTTCGGTCGTGGACATAGGGGGTCTCCTGTTCTTGACGCGCAATGGCGCCCATTGGCGCAAACGGGACATTACGCGCAAAAAACCCATTGAATGAGGTGAAACGACGAACAGGCCGCCGATCGTGTGATGCGGGCGATCAGCCCTCGGTGCCGGCGCGGTAGATGCCGAAGGAAGCCCCTTGCGGGTCGCGGACCACGGCGATCCGCGGCCCGTCGGGGACGTCCGTCGGGGGCACCAGGAGCATGCCGCCGGACTCGGCGGCGCGCGCGGCCGTCTCGTCGACGTCGGCGACCGCGAAGTACGGCAGCCAGTGCGCCCTGACGTCGTCCGGGTAGAACTCGTCCAGCGCGCTCATCCCGCCGAAGTCGGCGCCGTCGATGCCCCACTGCGGATAGTCCTCGTGGGTGCCCACGGTCCATCCGAAGACGCCCGTGTAGAAGACCTTGGCGGCCGCCTCGTCACGGGTGGCGAGCTCGACCCAGCCCAGCGAGCCCGGCGCGCTGAGCACCGCGGCGCCGGCGAAGGACCGGGCCTGCCACACCTCGAAGACGGCTCCCTCCGGGTCGGCCAGCACCGCGAATCGACCCAGGTCGAACACGTCGCTCGGCGCCCTGACCTGCCGCCCGCCGGCCCGGGTGACCGCCGCGGCCAGCGCGTCGGCGTCGCGCGTCGCGAACGACACGGTCCAGGCGGTGGGCCGGCCGGGGGCGGAGAGCGGGGCCAGCGCGGCGACCGGGGCGGCGCCCAGGTACAGCACCGTGTAACCGCCCGCCCCGTCGCGCGGGTCGGTCTCGGCGCGCCAGCCGAAGACCTGGCGGTAGTACACCTTGGCGGCGTCGACGTCCGAGGTGCCCAGCTCCACCCAGCACGGCGCGCCGGGGGTGGGCTCAGTGATCTTCACGCCGTGTTCCGTCCCTCCGCGCCGCACCGTTGCGGGGCGCGCGCCGTCGCGCCCGTGCGCGGCCGGCCGCCGCCCGTACGCTGCCGATCGTCCGACGGACACCCGGGGCCCGCAACCGGAGGGCGGACGCCTCGGGCCCGTAGGCCGGGACGCCCGGGCGGTCAGGGCCCCTCCTGCCCCTGCCCGGCCATCCGGCGCAGGTGGCGCAGGGACCCCTGCGGGGCGTCGGGGGAGATGGCGTTGGCCAGTCCGCGGGCGGCCATCTCGGCGGCCCGCGCCGAACGGGGCAGCATGGCCGCCTCATAGGCGCGCAGCGCCTCGTCGTGGTCGTCGTGGCGCGCGACCAGGGCCTCGGCGAGTTCGCAGCCGTCGAGCATCGCGAGGTTGGCGCCCATGCCGGAGAACGGTGTCATCAGATGCGCGGCGTCGCCGAGCAGCGTCAGGCCCGGGGTGTGGATCCAGGTGTGCGGCACGGGCAGCGCGAACAGCGGGCGGTTGACGAACCCGCCGTCGTTCTCCCGCAGCAGCGCCAGCAGCCGGTCGTCCCACCCGGCGAACGTCTCCAGGAGTACGGCGCGCACCGCCTCGGTGTCCGCCATCACCAGCCCGGCCTGCAGCGCCCAGTCCTGGGATCCCCGGAAGGCGGCGTACCCGCGGATGTGGGCGTGGCTGTTGCGCTGGGCGATCAGCGCCTTGTCGGCGTGGGCCGCCATCATGCTGCCGTCGCCGACCAGGCGGGCGATGCCGGGGTGGCGGGCGTCGGCGTCGTCGAGGCCGAACTCGACGAAGGTGACCCCGGAGTAGTGCGGGGTGGCGTCGGAGAGCAGCGGGCGCACCCGGGACCAGGCACCGTCGGCGCCGATGACCACGTCGAAGGTCTCGGTGCGGCCGTTGTCGAACTCCGCCTTGTGGCGCCCGTCGCCGAGCGGATGGACGGTGCGCAGGTAGTGGCCCCAACGGACCGTGCCGGGCGTGAGGGAGTCCAGCAACAGACGCCGCAGCCGGCCGCGGTCGATCTCGGGGCGGTCGGTGACGTCGGCGGCCGGGGTGTGCTCGAAGAGCAGGGTGGCGGCGCGGTCGAGCAGCCGCATCTGCTGCCCTTCGGGGCGGGCCAGGGCGCTGAACTCCTCGTACAGCCCGGCCGCGTGCAACGCCTTTTGACCGGTCGTCAGGTGCAGGTCCAGCGTGCCGCCTTGCGGGCGGGCATCGGCGGACGCTTCATGATCGTAGACGGTGACCGGTACGCCGTGCCGCTGCAGGACGCGGGCGCAGGTCAGGCCGCCGGGGCCGGCGCCGATGACCGCGATGCGGGGAGGGGTGGGTGTCATGCCACCCAGAAAAGCACAGCAGATTAGAAAGTGCAACGACTACACTTTTTTAGCTGTGCAACCCATCTCCCCTCCGACCAGAAGGGCGAGCGGGGCGACAAGGGGATAAATAACCCCAGGTCAGGAGTGTCCAGGACGGAGGCGCGCAATTGATCACCGACATAAGGGATAGTTGACCGTTTTCCGAATGGGCGTTTGCAGGTTTAGGCATGCCTAACCTAATGTCACGACGCGTGTCGACGACCAAACCATCTGCCACCGCGCCACCGGCGCCCGGCGAGCGCCCCGCCGCGAGCCCCCTGCGGCGCGTGCCGCTGCTGGTGGCCGGGCTCTGCGCGCTGGCGGTCTGCGCCGCCCTGAGCCTCGCCCTCGGCGCGCGGTCCGTACCGCTGTCCACCGTGCTGGACGCACTGTCAGGAACCGCGCACGGGCGGGACGCCATCGTGGTGACGGGGCTTCGGCTGCCGCGCACGGTGGTGGCGCTCGCGGTCGGCGCGGCGCTCGGCGTGGCCGGCGCGGTCGTCCAGGGCATCACCCGCAACCCGCTCGCCTCCCCCACGACGCTGGGCATCAACGCGGGCGCCGGCTTCGCCGTGGTCACCGCGATCTACGCACTGCATCTGACCCGGCCCGTCGAGTACCTCTGGTTCGCGTTCGCGGGCGCCGCGGCGGCCGCGCTGTTCGCCCAGGCGCTGGCCCGGCGCGCCGGCGACCTCGACCCGGTACGCCTCGCCCTGGGCGGCACCGTGCTGCAACTGGTCCTGCTCTCCTGGACGTCGACGGTGATGCTGGCCAGCAAGCGGTCGCTGGACGAGGCCCGGTTCTGGCTGGCCGGTTCGCTGGCCGAGCGGCCGCTGGAGGTGCTCTATCCGGTGCTGCCGGCCCTGGCGCTCGGCCTGGTCGTCGCGCTGGCCATCACCCCGGCCCTCAACGCCCTGGCGCTGGGCGACGACTCGGCGCAGTCGCTGGGTGTCCCGGTGACCCGGATCCGGCTGGCCGGCGGACTGGCCGTCGTCCTGCTCGCGGCGTCCGCGGTGGCCGTGGCCGGCCCGCTGGCCTTCATCGGGCTGGCCGCACCGCACCTGGTCCGCCAGCTGCTGCGCACCTCCGACCACCGGATCGTGGTGCCCGGCTGCTTGATCGTCGGTCCGCTGCTGCTGCTTGCCGCCGACATCCTCGGACGGGTCGTCATCCGGCCGTCCGAGCTGCAGGTCGGCATCATCAGCGCGTTCCTCGGCGCCCCGCTGCTGGCGCTGCTGGCCCGGAAGGTGGCGCGATGAACGACGTCGTACACGGCGCGAAGCCCCTTGCCGCCACTGCCCCCGCGCGCCGGGCCACCGGGCGCCGGACCGCGCTGCTGACCGTCGCGGGCCTGCTGGTGCTGTGCGCACTGATCACGGTCTCGGTGGCCAACGGGGAGATGCCGCTGCCGCCCCTCGACGCGGCCAAGGGCCTGTTCGGGCTCGGGGATTCGGCCACGGTGCTGGTGGTCCAGGAGTTCCGGGCCCCGCGGATGGTGGCGGCGGTCGTCGCGGGCGCGGGGCTGGCGGTGGCCGGTGCGCTGCTGCAGCGGCTGTTCCGCAACCCGCTCGCCTCGCCCGACGTGATGGGGGTGACCGGCGGCGCCTCGTTCGGCGCGGTGGCGATGCTGGCCGCCGGGGCCTCGCAGATGCTGATGCCGCTGGCGGCGCTGGGCGGCGGGCTGCTCGCCGCGGTGCTGCTGGGGGTGTTCTCCTGGCGCTCCGGGGCCGGTGTGACCCGGCTGGTGCTGGTGGGGCTCGCCGTGCAGGCGGGGCTCTCGGCGGCGGTGAGCTTCATGGTGGTGCGCTTCCCCGCGGAGCTGGCCGGCTCGGCGCTGCAGTGGACCACCGGCTCGGTGTACGGGCGCAGCTGGACCGAAGTGTGGTCGGCGGGCGGAGGAGTGGCGATCGCGCTGGTCGTCGCCTTCGCGCTGAACCGCCGGCTGGCGGTGCTCGATCTGGGCGACGACTCGGCCGGCACGCTCGGTCTGAACACCCGGGCGGCCCGGCTGCAGATCCTGCTCGTCGCCATCGTCCTGGCCTCGCTGGCCGCCGCGCTCACCGGCCCGGTCGCCTTCGTCGCGCTGGCCGTCCCGCACATGGTGCGGTTCCTCGCCGGGCCGCCGACCGCCGGGACGCTGGCGCTGTCCGGCCTCGCCGGTGCCGTACTGCTGCTCGCCTCCGATCTGGTGGCGCAGTATCTGCTGCCGGTCAGCGGGCTGCCGGTCGGAGTGGTCACCGCCACTCTGGGCGCGCCCTGGCTGCTGGTGCTGATGATCCGTCAGAGCAGTTCCGTCAACAGGAGTGTCCGATGACCGCCAACCAGCTCGCCACCCACGGACTCGACCTGCGCTACGGCGACCGGCTGGTCGTCGGCGGCCTCGACCTGGAGCTGCCCGGCGGCGCGGTCACCGCCGTCGTCGGCCCCAACGCCTGCGGCAAGTCGACCCTGTTGCGCGGTCTGACCCGGCTGCTGGCGCCGGCCGCCGGCACCGTCACCCTGGACGGCGCCGACATCCACCGGATGCCGGCCCGGACGCTCGCCCTGCGGATGGGCCTGCTCCCCCAGCAACCGGTGACGCCGGACGCGATCACCGTCGAGGCGCTGGTACGGCTCGGCCGCTACCCGCACCAGCGGCTGCTGAGCGGCTGGTCGACGGCCGACCAGCAGGCGGTGGAGGAGGCGCTGCGGCGCACCGGCACCACCGGGCTGCGCGACCAGCCCGTCGACCAGCTCTCCGGCGGTCAGCGCCAGCGCGCCTGGATCGCGCTGGCGCTGGCGCAGGACACCGACCTGCTGCTGCTCGACGAGCCCACCACCTTCCTGGACCTGCGGCACCAGCTCGACGTCCTCGACCTGGTCGCCGCACTGCACGCCGAGGCGGGCCGCACCGTGGTGATGGTGCTGCACGACCTCGGGCAGGCCGCGCGTTACGCGGACCATCTCGTGGTCCTCAAGGACGGGCGGCTGGCCGCGGCCGGCGCCCCGGCGGACGTACTCGACGCGGAGCTGGTCAAGTCCGTGTTCGACGTCGACTGCCGGGTGATCCCCGACCCCGAGACCGGCACCCCGCTGGTGGTGCCCAAGGGCAGCGCGCGGCGGCACACCGCCGCCTCCGCCTGACCGCAACACCGCTCTCCCCCACGGGCGTTCCCGCTTTCTCCGCTCCCTCCAAGGAAGTCACCCTCCCATGTTCACCAGAACCGCTTTCCGTGGCCGGCTGCTCGCCGCGCCCCTCGCCGTCGTCGTGGGCGCCGCCGCCCTCACCGCCTGCGGCGGCAACGCCTCCGACGACGCCTCGGCCAAGGGGGACGCCGGCGCCGGCTTCCCGCGCACCGTCAAGAGCGTCATGGGCGGCGAGGTGAAGATCCCCGCCAAGCCCAAGCGCGTGGTCGTCCTGGACACCGGTGAGCTCGACGACGTCACCATGCTGGGCATCAAGCCCGTGGGTGCGGTCTCCCCGCACATGAAGACCGAGGGCGGCTTCCCCGGCTACCTCAAGGACAAGATCGGCGGCGTCAAGGACGTCGGTCCGCTGCTGGAGCCCAACCTCGAGAAGATCATCTCCCTCAAGCCCGATCTGATCCTGTCCTCCAAGGTCCGGCACGAGAAGATCTACGACAAGCTCAAGGACATCGCGCCGACCGTCTTCACCGAGACCACCGGCGGCCCCTGGAAGGCCAATCTGAAGGTCCACGCCAAGGCCCTGGGCCTGGAGAAGCAGGCCGACGAGAAGCTCAAGGCGTACGAGGCGCGGGCCAAGGCACTGGGCGAGGCCATCAAGAAGAAGTACGGCAAGATGCCGTCGGCCTCGGTCGTCCGCTTCGTCGCCGGCCCGACCCGCCTCTACCAGAAGTCCTCCTACAGCGGCGTGGTCCTCGACGACATCGGCCTGGCCCGGCCGAAGTCGCAGAGCTCCACCGACCCGGCGAACCCGATGCTCGACGTCAGCCCCGAGCAGATCGACAAGGCCGACGCCGACCTGGTGTTCGTGACCGTCGCCGACACCCCGGACAAGACCCAGCAGAAGGACGTCACGTCCAACCCGGTCTGGAAGGACCTGCCGGCGGTCAAGAAGCACAAGGTCTTCGACGTGCCGGACGAGACCTGGATGTCCGGCATCGGCATCCAGGCCGCCGAGCACATGCTCGCCGACGTGGCCAAGGCCGCCGGCGTGCCGCTGCCCAAGGCCTGAGACACCCGGAGAGGGGTGGGCCGCCGTCCCCCGGCCCGCCCCGACCCGACCCCCCTCCCCCGCACCGCCCTTGATCCCGAAGGTGTCCCGCTCATGCGGATGTATCTGCTCGCGCTCAACCCCACCGACTCGGTCACCGACGGCTTCCTGCCCGCCGCCGCCCGCCTCGGCCTCGACATCACGGTCCTGACGGACCGGCCCGAAGCGCACCGGCGCGCCTACCCCACGACCGAGGTCCTGGAGTGCGACGTGCGTGACTTCCGCGCCGTCATCACCCGGATCACCACCCACCACCCGGCCGACGCGGTCTTCACCAACAGCGACCATCTGCAGACCCAGGCGGCGCTGGTCGCCGACTACTTCGGACTGCCCGGCAAGGACTGGCGGGCCGCACTGCGGGCCAAGAACAAGGCCGAGATGCGCCGCCATCTCGCGGCGGCCGGCGCCGACACCGTGCGGACCGCCGAGCTGGCGCCGGACCAGGACCCCTCCGTGCTGACCGGCGCCGGTCTGCCCTACCCCTGTGTCCTCAAGCCCCGCGAAGGCGTGGCCAGCGAGGACGTGGTGCTGGTCGGCGACGCCGAGGAGCTGGTGGCGCGCGCCAAGGAGATCCAGGCGCGGCGGCCCGGTGCCGCCCTGGTCGCCGAGGAGTTCCTGCCCGGTGAGCTCTACACCCTGGAGACGCTCGGCGACGGACGGGTGCGGCACGTACTGGGCGGATTCCACACCGTCGTCTCCCCGCCCCCGGCCTTCATCGAGGAACGGCTCGACTTCATCGCCGCCCACCCCGAGCCCGTCGTCGCCCAGGTGCTGGCCCAGCTCGACGCGCTGGGCGTCGGATTCGGGGCCTGTCACACCGAGTTCGTGGTGCACCAGGGACGGGCGCGGCTCATCGAGGTGAACTACCGCGTCATCGGCGACCAGTGCGACCTGCTGCTCGCGCAGCTCCTGGACATCCCGCTCTTCGAGCACATCCTGCGCACTCATCTGGGCGAGCCGCTGCCCGCCGACCTCGGTGCCCGGCGCGACGGCGCGGGCCGGGTGGACTACGCCCTGGCCGACCGGGCCGGGACCCTGACCGGCGCGCCGGCGGCCACGGACCGCGAGGTGGACGGCGTACGGCTGAGCTACCGGCCGCTGCGCGAGGTCGGCAGTGCGCACCCGCTCTACGCCACCAACCGCGACTACCTGGGCGTACTGCGGGTCACCGGCGCCGACCGGGCGGCCGTGGACCGGCTCGCGGACGGCTTCTTCGCCACGGAGCGCTGGGAGATCTCCTCGTGACCGTCGCCCCCGACACCCTCGCGGGCCGGGCCGACGAGGCGCGGGCCGGGACGGCCGAGGAGTCCGAGCTGCTGCTGCGGGTGCTCGGCGCGCTGCTGCGCGAGGACGTCGTCGGGCTGCGCACCCGTGGCACCGTGCTGGAGCGGCCGGACGGCCCGTGGCTGCGACTGCCCGCCGGCGAGGGGACCGGTGCCCTGCTGCTGCCGCTGGGGCCGGACGGCTACCAGGGCGAGTACGCGGCCCGGCTGCCGCTGCTCGTCCGTGAGTCCGACGGCGCCCGGCTGACCTCGGCCGACGAGATCGTGGCCGCGCTCGGCGAGCTGG
Organism: Streptomyces sp. NPDC043738; assembly: GCF_056436545.1. NCBI lineage: Bacteria > Bacillati > Actinomycetota > Actinomycetes > Kitasatosporales > Streptomycetaceae > Streptomyces > Streptomyces sp. NPDC043738. The sequence goes on from NZ_JBWKCJ010000025.1 coordinate 87,833, forward strand.
CCGACCCGGTCGACCGTCCGGGCTTCGAGGCGTTCGCCGAGGAGTGCCGGCAGACGCTGGCGACGATGCGGCTGCACGCCCGGACCCGGGAAGAGGTCGAGGCGGTGCTGGCGAAGCGTCACGGCCCGGACGCCGATTCCTGGCTGGGGCTGGACGGGGGGCTGGCGTACGACACCCTCGCGGCCCGGCTCGACCACCCCGTGTACCCGACCGCCCGCGGCCGCCTGGGCCTGGAGGAGTCCCAACTGCGGTCCTACGCACCGGAGTTCCGGCCGCGCTTCGCACTGCGCTGGCTCGCCGTCCCGCGCGGTGCGGTCACCGTGCCCGGCGGGGAGGCGACACTGCCCCGCTCCTGGCCGACGCCCGCCGAGCTGGGTCTTCCGCACCTCGAAGGCAGCCATCTCGCCCTCCCCGTACACCCGTTGACGCTCGGCGACCCGCTGCACGAGGCGCTCGGCGCGACCGGCCTGGAGCGCGATGCGGTGCTCTCCGAACGCGCGGTGCTCGGCGTGGTGCCGACGTTGTCGATGCGGACCGTGGCGGTGGCCGCCGATCCCCGGCTGCACCTGAAGCTGCCGCTGGCCACCTCGACGCTGGGGCTGCGCAACCGGCGGACCATCAAGCCGCCCACGCTCGTCGACGGCGCCGAGGGCCAGCGGCTGCTGGCGAGGGTGCTCGCCCGCGAGCCGCGGTTCGCGGAATCGGTCCTGCAGGCCGACGAGACGGTGTATGCGCACGCCGGCCATGAGCTGCTGGCCGTACTGTGCCGGCGCTACCCGGCGGGCCTGGAGGAAAGCGCCGTGGTGCCGATGGCCGCGCTGCTCGCCCCGGCGCCCGGCGGACGGCTGGTGATCGACCTGCTCGCCGACCGCTACTACGGCGGCGACCCGCTGGCCCTGCTGGACGCGTGCCTGACCCTGCTCTTCGACTGGCAGACCACGCTGTTCGGGTACGGCATCGGCCTGGAGTCACACCAGCAGAACATCTCGCTGGTGCTCGACGAGGGGGCGCACGGCACCCGGCTGCGGCTGCTGTTCAAGGACAACGACGGGCCTCGGATCAACAGCCTGCGGCTGCGCGACGCCCTGGGCGCGGACGCCCCGGGCCCCGCGGACTTCGCCGACCCGCGGATCTTCGCCGCGGACGACCAGCCGGTGCTGGACCTGTTCACCACCATCACCGTCCACCTCTGCGCGGGCTCCTACGCCTTCGGGCTGGCCCGGCACGGGCGGGCCCCGCTCGACCGGCTGCTGGCCCTGGTCCGCGACCGGCTCGCCGAGGCCGTCGAGCGGCTGGGCACCGCGCCGGGCGAACCGGGCGCCGTGCTGCGCTCGCATGTGCTGGACGCCGGGCACCTGCCGGTCAAGGCCATGGTCAGCGCCGGAACCCTGCTGTCCAAGGAGCGCTCGGGCGCGGCCGACATCAACAAGCACTACACCACCGGACCCAACTACCTGCTGTCTGCGGTGACATGACGATGAGCCGGACAAGCCCGACGAGATCCGTCGCCACCCGCCGCGACGACGCGGCCGCGGTCGAGACCAAGGTCGGCCCGGGCCTCGCCCGCCGTCAGGTGTACGCGGTGGCCGGCTGCTACTTCGTGGCGTCGTTCGCCGCGCTGGGGCTGCCGCCGTACCTCACCGAGATCCTCCCCGAGCTGGGCGACGGCGCCGCCCGCTGGGCCGGACTGCTGTACATCGTGCCCACCATCTTCGGTGCCGTCGGCGCACCGTTGTGGGGGCGGCTCGCCGACCGGTTCGGCCGCAAACGGCTGCTGCTGCGGGCACAGCTGGGGCTCGCCGCGGCGTTCGTGCTGGCCGGCTGGGCCGATTCACTGGGGACCTTCGCCGCCGCCCTGGTCCTCCAGGGGGTCCTGGGGGGAACCTTCGCGGCCTCGAACGGCTATCTGGGGGCGGCACTCGAAGGCCACGCCCTGTCCCGGGCCCTGACCCTGATGCAGGGCAGCGCCCGGGCGGCGCTGGTGTGCGCACCGATCGTCGTCGGCGCGCTGACGCCCTGGCTCTCGCCGCACCGCCAGTACGCGCTGATGGCGCTGCTGCCGCTGGCCGCCGCCGTGATGCTGGCGGCGCTGCCCGAGCCACCACGGACCCGGGCCACCGGATCGTCCCAGGCCGCGGCCGTGGCGGAGGAGGCGGCCGGGCCGGCCGAGGCCGCCGCGGTCGATCCCGTCGAGTGCGCCCCGGCCGCCTCCCTGCGGGCCCTGTACGCCCTGGAGTTCACCTTCGTGTTCTCCACCGTCATCTCCTTCCCGTACCTGATCGCCCTCATCAAGGAGCGCATACCGGGCACCGGGCCGATGGTGTCCGGTGTCCTGTTCGCGCTGCCGCACATGTGCTATCTGGTCGCGGCGATCGCGGTGCACTCCCTGTTCCACCGCCGCCCCCGGCTCGGCATCGTGCTCGGCTTCGGCTGTATCGCGCTGGGCCTGGCCGGGCACGGCATCGCCGACTCGCTCGCCGCGTTCGTCGCGGTACGGCTGGTGCTCGGCGCCGGGCTCACGATGGGCCTGGTCTGTCTGTCCGTACTCGCCGCCGACTGCGCCAAGGGCCGTGCCCCCGGGGGGCTGTTCGGCTCGATCGAATTCTTCTCCAAGGCCGGTGCGGTCGCCGCCGGAGTGGCCGCCGCGGCCGGCAACGACTGGTTCGGGCCCGCCGCGCCGGTCCTTACCGGGACCGCGGCGGCGCTGGCCGCCGTCCTCGCCACCGGCGCACCCGGCCTGCTGCCGCGCCTCCTCCCCCGTACTCTCCGGACCCGCAGGAGCCCTCGATGCCCTCGCTGACCAATTCGCCCGGCACCGCCCCGGCCACGCCCGCCGGCCTGCCCACCGCCGACCACGCCGTGGCGCACACCCTGCTCAACTGTCTGCTGCGCGAGGTGTCCGGACCCGAGCACCAGACCGCCGTGGACGACGGGCGGCTGCTGCTCAGGCTGCCGCGCCGCGGGGTGCTGCTGCGGGTCGCGCTGCGCCGTACGTCGCTGCTCGGCGCGCACCGGTTCACCGGCCCGGTGACCGAGCAGACCGCCGGCGGCTGGGCCGAGGTCGGCTGGCGCCGGCTGGCCGAGTACGTGCACGCCGAACTGTCGCTGCGGACCGGTGTGGACAACGAGGAGTTCCTGGCCCAGATCGCCTCCAGCCACCAGGCCGTCACCGCGGCGCTGTCCGCCCGCGCGGAGCGGCACCCGGGCGCCGACACCGACAGCAACGACCGGCAGGCCGCTCTTGCCGACTGGCAGTCGGCGTATGTCGCCTCCGAGCAGTCGCTGGTCCTCGGCCACCGCTTCCACCCCACGCCCAAGGCCCGTACCGGCGACCCCGCCGCCTGGCAGTCCTACGCCCCGGAGACCGGCGCCGCCTTCCCGCTGCTGCTGCTCGCCGTACGGCAGGAGCTGATCGCCGAGGAGGCGGCCGAAGCCGATGCCGTCGCACCGCTGGACGCCCTGCACCCCGGCGTGCCGGACGGCTACCGGCTGCTGCCCGTCCACCCCTGGCAGTACGAGCTGCTGCGCGACCACCCGGGCCTGCGGCAGGCCCTGGACCGCGACGACATCCGCGTCCTGGGCACCGGCGAGCAGCCCTTCGCGGCCACCGCGTCGGTCCGCACGCTCTACGACGGCGAGGCGTTCCTCAAGTTCAGCCTGAACGTCCGGATCACCAACTGCCTGCGCAAGAACGCCAGTTACGAACTGTCCGGCGCAGTGGCGCTCACCCGTCTGCTGGCGCCGGTGCTGGACGATCTCGCCACCCGCTTCCCCGGCAGCGCGGTGCTGCGCGAGCCCGCCTACCGCAGCCTGGCGCTGCCCAACGCCGACGGCCGCCCGGACACCGAGCTGCTCGAGGGGTTCGGCGTCATCGTCCGCGAGGGCCTGTCCCAGCGGCTGCTGCCCGGCACCACCCCGCTGCTGGCGGCCGCGGTCGCCGACGAGTACCCCACCAGCCCGGCGCACATCTCCCGCCTCCTTGACGGCGCCGGGCCGCAGGCCGCGCTGGAGTGGTGGGCCGCCTATCTGGGCCTCCTCCTCCCGCCGGTGCTCGCCGCCTACTTCGACCACGGCCTGGTGCTGGAGCCGCATCTGCAGAACGTCCTGGTCTGCGTCGACGGCGACGGAATGCCGGCCCAGGTGCTCTTCCGCGACCTGGAAGGCACCAAGCTCGTGCCCGAGCACCACACCGAGCTGCTGGCCTCGCTGCCCGAGCGGATCGCGGCGCCGATGACCTACGACGCCCAGCGCGGCTGGGACCGTGTCGTGTACTGCCTGCTGGTCAACCACGTCGCCGAGATGCTCGCCGCGCTCGCCGATCTGCACCCGGGTTTCGAGGCCGAGCTGTGGGCGCAGGTCCGCCGCACCCTTCAGGCCCACGCGGACCGGCACGGCTGCCCGCCCCGGCTGGCCGCCCTGCTGGCCGGCGTGCCGCTGCCCGCCAAGGCCAATCTGCTCACCCGCTGGGAGCGCAAGGCCGACCGCGAGGCCGGGTATGTCCTGCTGCCCTCGCCGCTGGCCGAGGCCGTCCTGTCGGGCGCCGTGCGCGCCGACGACACCACCCCCTGGAGCGCACGATGACCGCCCCCACCGCCGCCGTCCGCGAGCGTGCCCTGTCCCTGGGCGCCGAGGAGCTCCCCGCGTACCTCTACGACCTGGCGCCCCTGCGCGCCCACATGGCCGAGGTGCGGGCCGCGCTGCCCGAGAGCGTGGAGCTCTACTACGCGGCCAAGGCCAACCCGGAGGCGGAGATACTCGCCGCGCTGCGCCCGTACGTCGACGGCTACGAGGTCTCCTCGGGCGGCGAACTGGCACACGTCGGCAAGGCCGTGCCGGACGCGCCGCTGGCCTTCGGCGGCCCGGGCAAGACACCGAAGGAGATCGCCCAGGCGCTCGAACTCGGGGTGCGGCGCTTCCACGTGGAGAGCCGCTACGAGCTCCACATGCTCGGCCGCCTCGCCGCCGACCTCACCCCCGACCGGCGGGTCGCGGTCCTGGCCCGCTTCAACCTGCCCGTCGACGACGGTTCCCTGGACGGCAGCTCGCTGGCCATGGGCGGCCGACCCACCCCCTTCGGGCTGGACCCGGAGCAGGCCGACGAGGTCGTCGCCCACCTCACCGACGGCAGCTACCCGCAGCTCGAACTCGTCGGTGTCCACGCCCACCTGGCGAGCGGTCTGGAGGCCCCCGAGCAGCTGGCCGTCTCCGAGGCCGTCGTGACCTGGGCCGCGCGGCTCGCCCGGCGCCACCGCATCAACCTGTCGGAGGTGACCGTCGGCGGCGGTATGGCCGTCGACTACGCCGCACCGGAGCGCCGCTTCGACTGGGCGGCCTACGGGGCGGGGCTGGCCCGGCTGGCGGCCGCCCACCCCGGTGTCACGCTGCGCATCGAGCCGGGCCGGGCGCTGACCGCGTACTGCGGCTGGTACGCCACCGAGGTGCTGGATGTGAAGCGGAGCCACGGCGAGGAGTTCGCCGTGGTCCGCGGCGGCACCCACCATCTGCGCACCCCCGCGACCAAGGGGCACGACCAGCCCTGCACGGTACTGCCGACCGACGCGCCCTGGCCGCACCCCTGGCCCCGCTCCGCGGCGAGCGGCGACCGCGTCACCCTCACCGGCCAGCTGTGCACGCCCAAGGACGTCCTGGCCCGTGCGGTCCCGGCGGCGGGGCTGCGGGCCGGCGACCGGGTGCTGTTCGGCGTGGCCGGGGCGTACGCCTGGAACATCTCGCACCACGACTTCCTGATGCACCCGCGCCCCGGCTTCCACTTCCTCGGTACGGCACAGGAGGGCTGATACTGCGCCCCGACGAGGTGCACGGCCCCGGAGCGCCGGGCCGAGCGGCACGCGGGCGGTGTCCGGGCCTTCACTCTGGGTGAGGGCCGGGATCCGGTGGCCCGTGCGCCGCGCGGGCACCTGGGGCGGGCGGCCGCATCTCACGGAGGGCCGCGAGGGACTGTGTGGTCGCCGTAACGACCGTTGATCGCTTCATGTGACACCCGCTTAACGGGCGGCTCGTAGGGTCGGAGCCCGGCATCCGACCACTAAGGGGACCGTCCGTGACCGCACCGGAACCGCTGGCAGAGCACCTGACACAGGTGCGGACGGCGTGCTCGTACTGCGGTGTCGGCTGCGGAATCGTCCTGGACGTGGCCACGGACGGCGACGGCCGCCGTACGGTCCGCAAGGCGGTCGGCGACAAGGCGCACCCGACGAACGCGGGCCGGCTGTGCACCAAGGGCGCGACCAGCGCCGAGCTGCTCGCCGCGCCGGGGCGGCTGTCGACCGCCCTGGTGCGCGCGGACCGCGGCGACGAGCCGGTGGCCGCCGCGATGGACACCGTGATCAAGCAGACCGCCGGCCGGCTGCGGGCGATCGTCGACGAGCACGGCCCGGACGCGCTCGCCCTGTACGTCTCCGGTCAGATGACGCTGGAGGCCCAGTACCTGGCGAACAAGCTCGCCAAGGGCTTCGTGCGCACCCGGAACATCGAGTCCAACTCACGGCTGTGCATGGCGAGCGCGGGCAGCGGCTACAAGCTGTCGCTGGGCGCGGACGGCCCGCCCGGCTCGTACCAGGACTTCGAGCACGCCGAGGTGTTCCTCGTCATCGGCTCCAACATGGCCGACTGCCATCCGATCCTCTTCCTGCGGATGATGGAGCGGGTCAAGGCGGGCGCCAAGCTGATCGTGGTCGATCCGCGGCGCACCGCCACCGCGGCCAAGGCGGACCTGTTCCTGCAGGTCGCGCCGGGGACGGATCTGGCCCTGCTCAACGGGCTGCTGCGGCTGCTGGTCGACGGCGGGGCGATCGACGAGGAGTTCGTCGCCGAGTGCACCGACGGCTGGGAGGCGATGGCCGAGTTCCTCCAGGACTACCGGCCCGAGGCGGTCGCGGAGATCACCGGGATCCCGGAGGCGGACCTGCGCCGGGCCGCCGAGTGGATCGGCGGCGCGGCGGGCGCCTGGATGAGCTGCTGGACGATGGGGCTGAACCAGAGCACGCACGGCACCTGGAACACCAACGCGCTGATCAATCTGCATCTGGCGACCGGTGCGATCTGCCGCCCGGGCGCCGGTCCGTTCTCCCTCACCGGTCAGCCCAACGCGATGGGCGGCCGCGAGATGGGCTACATGGGGCCGGGGCTGCCCGGCCAGCGGTCCGCGCTGGTGGCCGAGGACCGTGCCTTCGTCGAGGAGCTGTGGGGTCTGCGGCCGGGGACGCTGCGGGCGGACGGGGCGGGCCGGGGGACCGTCGAGATGTTCCGGGAGATGGCGGACGGGGACATCAAGGCGTGCTGGATCATCTGCACCAACCCCGTCGCCTCGGTCGCCAACCGCCGGACGGTCATCGAGGGGCTGGAGGCCGCGGAGTTCGTCGTGGCGCAGGACGTCTTCACCGAGACCGAGACCAACGCCTACGCCGATGTGGTGCTGCCGGCCGCCATGTGGGGCGAGTCCGAGGGTGTCATGGTCAACTCGGAGCGCAATCTGACGCTGGTGCGGCAGGCCGCCGATCCCCCCGGCGAGGCCTGGCCGGACTGGCGGATCATCGCGCGGATCGCCTGCGAGATGGGGTACGAGGACGCCTTCGGCTATGAGAGCGCGGAGGAGATATTCGAGGAGATCAAGCGCGCCTGGAACCCGCAGACGGGGTACGACCTGCGCGGGGTGTCCTACGAGCGGCTGCGTCGTACCCCGGTGCAGTGGCCCAGTGCGTCGGCGGACGGGCCCGACCGCAATCCGGTGCGCTACCTCAACGACGGTGTGAGCCAGCAGGTGGCCCTGCGCCCGGACGGCTCCCGGCCCCGGTTGTCCTTCCCCACCCCCAGCGGTCGGGCCGTGTTCTTCGCCCGGCCGCACCTGCCCGCGGCCGAGATGCCCGACGACGACTTCCCCTTCGTGCTCAACACCGGCCGGCTGCAGCACCAGTGGCACACCCTGACCAAGACCGGCAAGGTCGCCAAGCTCAGCAAGCTCAACCCGGGGCCGTTCGTGGAGATCCATCCGCGGGACGCACAGGCGCTGGGCGTCGCGGAGGGCGATGCGGTGGAGGTGGCCTCGCGGCGCGGGCGGGCGGTGCTGCCGGCCGTGGTGACCGACCGGGTGCGGCCCGGGAACTGCTTCGCGCCGTTCCACTGGAACGACCTGTTCGGCGAGTACCTCAGCGTCAACGCGGTGACCAACGACGCGGTCGATCCGGTCTCCTTCCAGCCCGAGTTCAAGGTCTGCGCGGTCTCGCTGGCCCGGGTCGCGGGCGAGCGGGGGCCGACGGGGAGCGTGGCCGGGGCGCGCACGGAGGGGGCGCCCGGGCCCGCCGCGGAGTTCGGCGGCGGTACGGAGGGCGCGGTGGCGCTGCTGTCCGAGGTGTTCCGGATCCCCGATCCCACTCCGCCGGTGCTGGCCGCGCACGAACGCCGCTATCTGTCCGGCTTCCTCGCCGGGCTGCGTTCGGGGAACGCCTCGGGGACGCCCGTACTGCCCGCGCAGGCGCCGTTCGGCCCGGAGACCGCGCTGTGGGTGAACGGCGTGCTGGCCGGGATGTTCTCGCGGGTCGAGGACGGCCGGCCGGCGGCGGACAGCGCGGCGGGCGCACCCGCCGAGGCCGCCGACGCCGCGCCGGCCCGTACGGTCATCGTGCTGTGGGCCTCGCAGACCGGCAACGCGCAGGAGGTCGCCGCCGACACGGCCCGGCGGCTGAAGGGCAGCGGGCGGGACGCGACGCTGCTGAGCATGGCCGAGAGCGCGCCGGCGACCCTGCCGCGCACCGCCGATCTGCTCATCGTCACCAGCACCTTCGGCGACGGTGACGCGCCCGACAACGGATCGGGGTTCTGGGAGACGCTCAACGCGCCGGACACTCCCCGGCTGGAGGGGGTGCGCTACTCCGTCCTCGCACTGGGCGACTCCTCCTACGACGACTTCTGCGGCCACGGGCGCCGGCTCGACGCGCGCCTGGCCGAGCTGGGTGCGGTGCGGCTGGTGCCGCGCACGGACTGCGAACCGGACTACGAGCAGCCGGCGGGGCAGTGGGTCGAGCAGGTGCTCAGTGCCCTGGAAGGCGGGGCGGACGCGGGGGACGCCGGTGGTGCCGGGGAGGCGGGGGCGCCCGCGCCGGCCGCCGCGCCGCCGGCTCCCGCCCGCGCCGCCAAGCCCGCACCGAGCGTCGCCCGGCTCGTCGGCAATCAGCTGCTCAGCCGTGCCGGGGCCGGCAAGGAGGTGCGCCGCTTCACCTTCGACACCCGCGACGTCGAAGGCGGGCCGCTGGACTACGCGGTGGGCGACGCACTCGAGGTGCAGCCGACCAACTGCCCGGAGCTGGTCGCGGAGTGGCTGGACCACACCGGTCTCGACCCCGCCGCCACCGTCGAGGTCCCGGGCCTGGGCACGGTGTCGTTCGGCGAGGCGCTGCTGCGCCATCTGGACATCACGCGGATCTCCCCGAGCCTGCTGCGGCTGACCGCCGAACGCACCGGTGACCGGCTGCTGAAGAAGCTGCTGCGGCCCGACAACAAGGGCGAGTTCGCGCAGTGGGCCTGGAGCCGGCAGGCCGTCGACGTGCTGGCCGAACACCCGGTCCGGGCCGATGCCGCGGAGTGGGCCACCGTCCTGCCGCGGTTGCGGCCGCGGCTGTACTCCATATCGTCGAGCCCGCTGACCGACCCCGGCCTGATCGATCTGACGGTCTCCGTCGTGCGCTACGAGAACCGCCACGGCCGCCCGCGCAAGGGCGTGGCCTCCGCCTTCCTCGCCGACGCCGAGCCCGGCAGCCCGGTGCCGGTGTCCGTCCGGTCCGCCCCCCACTTCCGGCCGCCGGCCGACCCGGCCACACCGATGGTCATGGTGGGGCCCGGCACCGGCGTCGCGCCCTTCGTCGGGTTCCTCAACGAGCGACGCGCCCGCGGCCACCGCGCCCCCAACTGGCTGTTCTTCGGCGAGCAGCGCCGCGCCACGGACTTCTACTACGAGGACGAACTCGGGCGGCTGCGCGAGGAGGGGCTGCTCACCCGGCTGGACACGGCGTTCTCCCGCGACCAGCGCGCCAAGGTGTACGTGCAGGACCGGATGCGTGAGCACGGCGCCCAGCTGTGGTCCTGGCTGCAGGACGGTGCCCACTTCTATGTGTGCGGCGACGCGTCCCGGATGGCCAAGGACGTCGACCGCGCCCTGCGCGAGATCGCCGTGGCGCACGGGGGCCTGACGCAGGACGCGGCCGCCGGCTACGTCAAACAGCTCGCGGCCGAGAAGCGCTACGTCCGCGACGTGTACTGACCGGGGGTGGCGAGACGCCTCGGTGTCCAGGACCTCCGACGCGTACTCGTACGGCCGGAAGTCCCGCACCAGGTCCGTCCCGGCGGCGGTTTCCCGAACGGGCCGATCACCGGCATCGGCCGCAGGATGGAGGGAAAAGGAGAGAGCGCTATGACCGCCACGACCACAGCCGCCACCGCCGCCGGCGTCCCGGCCGCCGGGGCGTCGGCCACCGAACCGGCGCCCGACGGGCCCGGCCCCGTGCCGAGCCGGCCGGAGCCGGTGCCGCGCGACCCGGTCCCGGCCGAGCCGGTTCCGGACGAGCCGGGCCCACGACCCGAGGAACCGCCGGGTGGGGAACCGGAGGAGAACCCCGCCCCCGAGCCGCCCGACTGAAGCGGGCCCGCACCGGGGCCCCGCCGGGCCGGACCGCCGCGCGCATGAGGGCCTGTCAGCCACCGGTGCCTGCCGCGCGTCGGCGGTACGGCACCTCCGCGCGCCCGGCCCGCGGTGCAGGTCCCTGACATGCGGACGGTCGGTGCCTGTGGAAACGTGGAATCAGGGCATGACCACCGGCGGGTCCGTGCCGGCGGCCAGGTTTCTCAAGTGAGGAGTGGACCATGGCCCCTCAGAAGCAAAGCGTCGGCGGCTGGACGGCATTCGCCGCCGTACTGATGATCTTCGGTGGTGCGATGGCCTTCCTGGAGGGCATCTCCGCAATCGCCAAGGACAACGTCTTCGTCACGACGCGGAACTACGTGTTCTCGTTCAACCTCACGGGCTGGGGCTGGATCCATCTCATCCTGGGCCTGGTCATCCTCCTCGCGGGCGTCGCGCTGCTGATGAGCGGTGCGACATGGGCCCGCGTCCTCGGTGTCGTCCTCGCGGGCCTCGCGGCACTGGCGAACTTCCTGTGGATCCCGTTCTACCCGTTCTGGGCCATCGTGCTGGTCGCGATAAACATCTTCATCATCTGGGCGCTGTGCGCGGGAGACCACCGGCACCCGGTGACCTGAGGCCGGGCGTCCGGGCGCCCCGTGTGCCCTCACACCGGACCACGACTCCCGGTCCTCGCCGGACGGCGATCCGTCCCGCGGGGCCGGGAGTCCGTCCGTACGGCGCGCCCGATCCCTCCCGGGACAGGTGATCCATCCCGGGATGTGCGCTTCCTCCGCCCCGTCTAGCATGGAGCCGACCGGCACCGATGAAGGCGGCCCCCATGCGTCCCACGGCGAAGTTCTCCATCAGCTTCGGCCTGGTCACGATCCCGGTCGCCGCGTACAACGCCACGGACAGCTCGGCGTCGGTCAGCTTCGTGCGCATCCACACGGCGGACGGCGGGCGGGTGCGCAATCAGCCCGTGTGCTCGCTGGAGGGCGTCGAGATCCCCCCGGACGAGATCGGCCGCGGCTACCGGCCCGGCGACGGCGAGACCGTCGTACCGCTGAGCGACGACGATCTGGACGCGCTGCCGCTGCCGACCGCGAAGACGCTGACGATCCTGGCCTTCGTCGCCGGCGGTGACATCGACCCGCTGCAGATGGGCAAGGGCTACTACCTGGGTGTCGACAGCCCCGCCGCGGCCAAGCCCTATGTGCTGCTGCGCGAGGCGATGGAGCGGCACCAGCGCGTCGGGCTCGGCAAGATCGCGCTGCACGGGCGGGAGACGCTGGCCGTGATCCGCCCGTTGGAGGGCGCGCTGGTGATGCAGGTGCTGCTGTGGCCGCACCAGATCCGCCCGATGGACGGGGTGCTGCCCGAGCGGCAGGAGAAGATCGCCGCCAAGGAGGTGGCGGCCGCCGAGGCCCTGATGGACTCCTACGGCGGGCTGTCCGAGGACGATGTGCACGATCACTACCGGGAGGCGCTCGACGAGATCGTGGCAGCGAAGCTGGCGCATCGCGAACCGGCGTTCGAGGCCGGCGAGGAGCCGCCCGCGGGCCAGGTGATGGACCTGATGGCGGCCCTGCAGGACAGCGTGCGCGCCGCCAAGCGGTCGCGCGGCGAGGAGGAGGGATCCGGGCCCGCCGCGAAGAAGGGCGGGGCGAAGAAGCCGCCCGCGAAGAAGGCCACCGCCAAGACCGCCGCCAAGAAGGCCACCGCCCAAGCCGCCTCCGGGGCCGGCAGGAAGACCGCCGCCAAGAAGCCGCAGGCGGCGAAGGAGACCGGGACCGGACGCGGCCGGCGGGCCGGCTGAGCCCATCGGGCCGCGGCTCAGCCGCAGGAGGTGTGGGGCTTGGGCATCCTGCCGTCCAGCAGGAAGTCGTCGACGTACCCCTGGATGCAGGCGTCACCGGAGGCGTAGGCGGCGTGCCCCTCGCCGCGGTAGGTCAGCACCATGCTGGAGTTGTCCAGTTCACGGGCCATGTTGAGGGCGCCCTCGTACGGTGTCGCCGGGTCGTTGGTGGTCGCGACGAGCAGGAGGGGAGGCGCGTCGGGGGCCGCCACCTCGCGGGAGGAGTCGTCGCCCGCGGCGGGCCAGCCGTAGCAGTCCAGCAGGGTCGGGGCGATGTCCGGGCCGAAGAGCGGGGAGGCCCGGGTGAGTTCCCGCTCCGCTCGGGGGTAGTCCTCGGCGTCGTAGCGCTCCGAGGTGTCCCGGCAGGAGACCGCCCGCAGGGCCAGCTGGTCCTGCGGCGGCAGCTTGTCCCGGCCGGCCTGCCGCGCCGGGACCCGGTGGGCGCCGCCGGCCTGGCTGCCGCCGGCGTCGCTCAGCCGGAGGATGCCGGCGCCGTCGCCGCGCCGCAGCTGCGCCAGCGCCTGCCGCAGCGCCGGCCAGTCGCTTCTGCTGTAGAGGGCCTCGCGCAGCGCGTAGACATACGTCGTCTGGTCGACCGTCCTCCCCTTCACCGTCATCGGGCGGTCACTCAACTGCCGGTACCAGCTGCTCAGTTGGTCCTGCGCACGGCGCCCGTCGGTGCCCATCGGGCAGTCCTTGGCCCGTATGCAGTCGGCGGCGAAGTCGTCCAGCGCCCGCTGGAAGCCCTTCGCCTGGGCCAGTGCGGTCTGCCAGGTGTTCTTGGTCGGGTCCTCGACGCTGTCGAGGACCATCCGGCCGACCTTGTCCGGGAACTGGTGGGCGTAGACCGCGCCGAGCTTGCTGCCGTAGGAGAACCCCAGGTAGTTGAGCTTGCCGTCGTGGACCGCGGCACGCAGCACGTCCATGTCCCGGGCGACGTCGGGGGTGCCGACCCAGGGCAGCAGCCCGCCGGAGTACCGGCCGCAGGCGTCGTTGATGCGCTTCTCCTTCGCCGCCAGGGTGTCCTGTCCACCCTCGGCGGGGGCGAGGTCGGTACCGCAGGTGACGGGTTCGGTGCGGCCGGTGCCGCGCGGGTCGAAGCTGACGATGTCGTAGCGCTGCCCCAGCCGGGCGAAGGCGCTCCCGTTGTCGATCAGATAGTCCACGCCGGAGGCACCCGGCCCGCCGGGGTTGATCACCAGGGAACCGAGCCGCTCGCCGGGTCCGGTGGCGCGCAGCCGGATCAGCTGGACCCGCAGCGTGGTGCGTGCGGGGTCGGCGTAGTCGCGCGGCACCTCCAGCCGGGCGCACTCCAGGCGTTGCTGATAGCCCGGCGGCTGGGTGGCGTCCTGCCCCGGTGTGCCGCTGCGCATGTCCTGTCCGCAGGGCTCCCAGGCGAGCCGCTGCTGGTAGAAGCGCGCCAAATCCGGGTCATCGACGGCCGTGGCGGCCGGAGTTCCCGCGAAGAGGGCGAGCAGCGCCACCACCGCGCCCACGGCCGGCAGCCGCAGCGACGCCCCGCGCCGGCGAACACACCGTGCTCCCCCTACTCCCACACGAGACGGCGCACGGCGTGTTCCCGGCATATCTCCGAGCCTAGGGCCGTCGCACCTCTTCCGCACCGCGCGGCCGTCCTGCGGCAGGCCGGGCGGCCGGGTACCCGCGTGCCGCGGCCCGGCGGGCGGCGTAACGTCGGCAATGGCCCGGGAGGGCCGGCGGCGGCCCCTGTGGCCGCGATGTCACAGCGGCAGCGGTGCGAAGGTGCGAGATGAGCGGCGGGACCGGTTCCGGCCCGGTGGACCGGGCCCTGCTCCAGGCGCTGCGGGACTCCGGGGCGTCGGCCGGGGGGCTGTATGTGCTGGCGCCCGACGAGCCGGTGCTGGAGCTGACGGTCATGAGCGGCATCCCGGCTCCGTTCCTGGACCCGTGGGGCCGGGTCGCCCTCGCGGCCCCGATCCCGGTCGCCGTCGCGGCCCGCCACCGGTGCCTGGTGTGGGCGAACGGCCCCCAGCAGCTGGCCCGTGACTTCCCCCGCACGGCGGTGGCCGTCCCCTACGACTTCTCGCTGGCCGCGGCGCCGATCGGCGACGGCGACAGCAGCCGGGGCGCCCTGCTGCTGCTGTGGCCCGCGGGCCATCCGCCGCAGCTGTCGGCGGAGGAGCGGGCGGCGATCGAGGGCGCCTGCCGGCGACTGGCGGCCCTGCTGGCCGACCGTTCCGGTGCCGGTGGCCGGGTGCCGCCGCCCGGGGCGCCCCGCGTGCTGTCGCCCCCACCCGTGCGACCCGTCGGCGCGCGGGAGGCCCTGGCGGCCGTCGACTACCTCGAACGTCTGCCGGGTGGCGCCTGCGCCCTCGACCTGGACGGCCGCATCACCCTCGTGACGACCGGGGCGGTGGAGCTGCTCGGCGAGCCGGAGAGCCGGCTGATCGGGGCGCGCCCCTGGGACGTCCTGCGGTGGCTGCGCGATCCGGTCTTCGAGGACCGCTACCGCGCGGCGGTGATCAGCCGCCGGCCGGTGTCCTTCACCGCCCGCCGCCCTCCGGACCGCTGGCTCACCTTCCGGCTGTTCCCGGACGGGAGGGGCCTGAGCGTATGGATCAACCCCGCGGACGCGGTGGACGACCCGCCCGCGCCGGCCGACCTCACGGGGCCGGAGGCGGTGGTGCCGGTACGCGCCGGGCAGATCTACCACGTACTGCACCTGGCCGCCGCGCTCACCGAGGCCGTGGGGGTCCAGGACGTCGTGGACCTGGTCGCCGACCAGATCGTGCCGGCCTTCGGCGCCCAGGGTGTGCTCGTCTACGCGGCGGAGGGCGGCCGGCTGCGCACCATCGGCCACCGGGGGTACTCCGCCGAAGCCGTCGCCCACTTCGAAGGCGTGGCCCTCGGCGCCGCCAACAGCCCGGCCGTGCACGCCCTGGCCACCGGGGAGCCCCGTTTCTTCTCCTCCCCCGAGGAGATCGAGAGCCTCTACCCCGGTTTGCCGCAGCTGACGGGCAAGGCGGCCCGGGCCGTGCTGCCGCTGATCGTCTCCGGCCGCCCCGTCGGCTGCTGCATCCTCGGCTACACCCGGCCCCGCACCTTCAGCCGGGAGGAACGCCAGGTCCTGACCTCGCTGGCCGGGCTGATCGCCCAGGCCCTGGACCGCGCCCGGCTGTACGACACCAAGCAGCAACTGGCCCACGACCTGCAGGCGGGGCTGCTGCCGCACAGCCTTCCCGTGGTGCCCGGGCTCGCCGTCGCCGCCCGCTATCTGCCGTCGACCCGCGGGATGGACATCGGCGGCGATTTCTACGACCTGATCCGCCTGGACGAGGGCAGCGCCGCCGCGGTGATCGGTGACGTCCAGGGCCACAACGCGGCCGCCGCGGCCCTCATGGGACAGGCCCGCACCGCCGTACACGCCCATGCGACCGCCGGAGCCGCACCGGGCGAGGTGCTGGCCCGTACGAACCGGCTGCTGACCGACCTCGACCCGGACCTGTTCACCAGCTGCCTGTACGTCCACATCGACCTGCGCACCCGGCGGGCGCGTCTGGCCAGCGCCGGCCATCCGCCCCCGGTCCTGCGGCACCCCGACGGGCACGCCACGGTGCTGAAGGTCCCCCAGGGACTGCTGCTGGGCATCGACCCCGCCGCCCGGTACGAGGCCACCGAGGTCGAGCTGCCGCCCGGGTCCGTACTCGCCCTCTACACCGATGGCCTGGTCGAGACCCCGGGGGTCGACCTGGAGCACTCCGTGGCCGGCCTCGCCCGGCGGCTCGACGACGCCCCCTGGCAGGGTCCCGACCGCCTCGCCGACGCCCTCCTGCGGGCCCGTCAGAGCGAGGCGGACCGGCAGGACGACGTCGCCCTGATGCTGCTGGCCTCAGAGCCGGCCCGCCCGGATGTCCGGTCCTGACGCCTGACGTCCCTTCACCGCTGGGTTTCCACCAGCTCCTTGAACTGCTGGAGGTCGCTGCGTACGCCCCGCTCGATCGCGGCCGCCTGGGCGAACCCCTTCGGCCCGCCGAAGGCATCCGTGACGGTGCCGGGCTCGTACTCGAACCGGGCCTGGAGCCTGGTGTGCTCCCCGTCGATCGGCTGCAGCGAGAAGGTGCCCGCCAGTTCGGGACCGCTCGTGGTCCGCCACTTGATCAGGTTGTCCTGGTCACGGTCGGTGATCTGGATGTCGAGCGCCTGGGACCGGCCGCCCGCGTCCACGTCGAGATGCGTCAGTTCGCCCTCGGTACGCGCCTCGCGCACGCCGTCCACGAACCGCGGATAGGTCTCCGCGCGATGAAGGCATTCCCAGGCCGTATGGAGGGGAACGCTGATGTCGATGTGTTCTTCGAGTGTGCTCATCAGGCACCTCACTGCTCGGCTCATGGCTACGCGGTTACGTCTCCAGGGTGCTCCGGGCCGGGTCCGGAGGCGACCCGGGTCGGGCGGCTCGGGGCGAGCGGCGAAGGGCTGAGCGGCAGCACGGCGAGCGGCTCACGGGCATCTCGCGATCGCGATCATCGCGACGTCGTCGCCGAGGTTTCCCCCGGCGTACTGGAGCAGGTCGTGGTGGAGGCGGCGCACCAGTGACGGCGGATCGGTCTCGCGCCAGGAGGCGACCCGTTCGACCAGCGGGTAGAACGCGTTGTCCCGGCCCCGGGCCTCGACCACCCCGTCGGTGTAGAGGAGGAGAAGGTCGCCGACGTCGAATCCGAACGTCTCGACCTCGTACTCGCTCTCCGAGGGGGCACTGAGACCCAGCGGAAGGGCGGGCTCGCGGACCTCCAGGGCATGGACCCGGTCGTCCCGCAGCAGCAGCGGCGGCGGATGTCCGCAGTTGACCATCGACAGGGCGGGGCAGTCGTGGTGGACGTCCATGACCAGCGCGGTCACGAAGGACTCCGCCGCTTCGGCCTCGCCCGCGGCGAGGTGGGCAATGTTCCAGTGCACGGAGTTGCCCAGGTGCGCCACGATGCCGGGCAGCGAGAGGTTGCGGTAGGCGGAGCCCTGGAAGGCCCCGATCAGCACCGCGGCCTCTTCGATGGCGGACAGGCCCTTGCCGCGTACGTCGCCGATGACCAGGCGGATCGCGCCGGGGGCCGGTACCGCCGCGTACAGGTCCCCGCCGATCTGGGACTCGGCCTCGGCGGCGATGTACGCGGACGCGATCTGCAGCGGCCCGATCCGCTCGGGCAGCGGCCGCATCAGGACGTGCTGGGTCGCGACGGCCACCGACTGCACCTGGCTCAGCCGCCGCTCGCGCCGGTCTCGTACGTACCGGAAGAACGTGAGGAACGCACCGATCACGATCAGGGCGGCGATCTGCGCCTGGTGGTTGGCGGTCATCAGCCCGCCGTGCAGATGGCCGACGACGATCTGCGCCGCCACGGCGAGGGCCGCGACGGCGCCGGTGAGACCGGCTCCGGCGAAGGAGGCGGTGATCGCGGGCGCGGCGACCAGGAGCGGGCCCAGGTGGATGGTCGTCGGCGTATGGATGTCGATCACCGTGACGGCGACGATGATCGCCAGCGGCACGGCCAGCAACCCGTGCTTCGGCCGCCAGGCGCCGCCGAGCCGGGTGGCACCGCCCCGGGTGACACCGCGCCGGATGCTCATAACTCCTCTCTACACCTGTGACGACCGCCGCGCCGCGCCGGCCGGTGAGCACCGCGGTTCAGGCACTACGGGAAAAGCGGATGCCACACCCCTCCATCGTAGGTAATGTGCGCACAGGCATTAAGCCTATTACTCGTTCCCCTTCAGGGAGGGTTTGATGATTCCGGGACTCGTCAGGACCTGGGCGGCGGGCTGGGCCGTCTCCCGCGCCACCCCGCCGCCGGCCGAGCGGCCCTGGGGGTGCTATCTCGACGTGGGCAAGCCCGACCAGGTGGGCCGCCATGTCCTGCCCGAGGCGCATGAGTCGGCGGTACGTGCGGCCGCCGCCTCGGTGACCGTGCCGCACACCTGGCTCAAGGTGCCCATGGATCCGGACGGCATCGGCCCCTGGCTGCCCGCGGGGTGGGTGGTGGACGAGGACGAGGCCGGCCATCTGATGGCCGCGGACCTGACGGCCACGGACCCGGTGGCACCCGCGGGGTACACCGTGTCCCTGGAGACCCGCGTCGGCGTCACCTACGCCCAAGTGCACTCGGCGGCCGGCGAGTTGGCGGCTCAGGGGCAGCTGGCGGTCCTCGGGCGGGCCGCGGTCGTCGACCGCGTCGTCACCCAGGAGGCGCACCGCCGCCGCGGCCTGGGCGGCCTGGTGATGCGCACCCTCGCCGACCACGCCGTGGCCGCGGGCGCGACCCTCGGCGTGCTCGGCGCGACCGACGAGGGGCGCGCGCTCTACGAGACCCTGGGCTGGAAGACCCACGCCCCGCTGGCGGCGTGCGTCTACCGCCCGTAGGGAGCCAGCCCGTACGGGGCCAACTCCTGGCTCCCGTGGTTCCCGTGGCCCCGTGGCCCCGCGGTCCCGCGGTCCCGTAGCCCCGCGGTCCCGTGGTCCCCGCGCCCCCGCGACCCCGCCCCCGGAATACCCCCCGCCCCCGCCACGTTGTGGCCCACAGGGGGCGCTCGCTCCCCCTACGGGATCCGTTCGCCCGCCCCCTAGGACCCCACGCACCACCTCCCCCAGGACCTCACGGCGTCGGCAGCCCCGGGCCGGTGCAGTGCACATCCGCCGCGGGGACGGTCCCGTCGACCAGGTACGCGGCGGCGGCGCCGTCCACGCAGGCGTTGCCCCGGCTCGCGAACACGCCGTGGGAGTAGTCGTGGTGAAGGGTGATCAGGCGCGAGCCGGGCAGGTGGCGGCGGAGCCGGCGGGCGCCCTCGATGGGGGTGACGGGGTCGTGCGCCGAGGCGATCAGCAGGACCGGGGGCGCCGCCGGACTGCCCAGGCGGGTGCGGTGGGCGGGCTCGTGGTGCCAGTAGGCGCAGGCCGAGGCCTCCATTCCCGTGACGAGCGGCTGGGGGTCGTGCCGCCGCAGGCGCCGCAGGTCGGCCGTGACCCGTCCGGGCGTGGGACCGGGCCCGTCCGCGCACTTCACCACGCGGTTCGCGGACTGGAAGGCGCGTGACGCGGCCCCGTCGAAGGGGTCGTCGGGGCGCAGGAGTTCGGTGCCGCCGTACCGCAGGTACGCATGGATGCCGGCCGCGAGGTCCGCCCAGCGTTCGGTGCGGCCGAGGGCCCGGTAGACGGCGCGGTCGAACGCGGCGGATCCGAAGCCGTCCACGGGGTGGGCCGCGAGCGCCCGGCGCGCCCGCAGATAGGCGGCCCGGACCCGGCCGGCGCTGCCGCCGAGGCCGAGGCGCGCATCGTGCCGGGCGGCCCAGGCGAAGAACACCTCGCGCTGGCGCAGCAGCGCCCGGCTCTGCCGCAGGTCGAAGTCGTACCACCCCCAGGGGCCGACGACGCTGTCCAGCACCATCCGGCCGACGTGCCGCGGGAACCGTGCGGCGTAGGCGGCGCCGAGGTAACTGCCGTAGGACACACCGAGGAAGCCGATCCGCCGCTCGCCGAGAGCGGCGCGCAGGGCATCCATGTCGCGGGCGGTCTCGGTGGTGGACAGGTGGGCCAGGGCATCGCCGGCGCCGTCGGCGCAGTCGCCGGCCAGCCGCCGGAGCGAGTCGAGGTACGCCTCCTCCGCCGGGCGTCCGACCGGCAGGGGGTCGGGGCCGGGGGCGGCGAAGAGGCCCCCCATCGGGCCGCAGTCGACGGGCGCGCTGCGCCCGGTGCCGCGCGGGTCGAACCCGATCACGTCGTACGAGCGGCGCACGCTCTCGGGCAGCTTGGCGCGCTTGGTGACGGCGTAGGGCACGCCCGGCCCGCCGGGCCCGCCCGGGTTCACCAGCAGGACACCGCGACGCCGGGCGGGTGGGCCGGAGGCGCGTACGCGGGACACGGCCATGCGGATGCGCCTGCCGTCCGGGTGCGCCCAGTCGAGGGGGACGCTCAGCCAGCCGCATTCGACGCGGTCGGGCGCCGCCGGGGCCGGTACGGACTGCGGGCAGGCGCCGAAGCGGAGTGGCGGCTTCGGGGCGCCGGCGTGGACGGGGGCGGCCGGGACCAGGGCGGTGGCGGTGGCGGCGGCCACCAGGGCGCGCCGGGCACGTCGGCGGCGTACGGCGGGAGTCACGGGGTTCCTCTTCACGGGATCGACGAGTGGACAACGGGGCCTCAGATGACAATGAAAACGATTATCGTTAAGGTGGGGACTCGTCAAGGCGGCCCGTCTCCCTGCCCGGAGCCCGGCCGGCCTGCGTCCAACTCGCCTTCCGTGAAAGGGAAACCGTGGCCCATCTGCTGATGGTCGAGAGCTGGGTCGGATCGATGAGCAGGCTGCTGCCACGAGCGATCCGCGAGGGCGGGCACGAGTTCACCTTCCTCACCCGTGACCTGCACCACTACCTGCGCACCGCGCCCGAGGGCGCCGCGCATCCGCTGCTGTCGGCGCGCAACGTACTGACCGCCGACACCAACGACCTCGAAACCCTGCTGCCCCTCGTCGAGCACCTCCACGACGCGCTGGGCTTCGACGGGGTGATCACGTCGTGCGACTACTACCTCCCGACGGCCGCGCGGATCGCCGCCCGGCTGGGCCTGGCGGGCCCCGCTCCCGCCGCGGTCGACAGCGCCTGCCGCAAGGACGCCACCCGCCGGGTGCTGGCCGACGCCGGACTGCCCGGGCCGCGCTTCGCCGTCTGCGCGGACCGCTCCGAGGCCGCCGGCGCGGCGCGGGAGATCGGCTATCCGCTCGTACTGAAGCCGGTGGACCTGTGCGCCGGGATGTTCGTCCGCCGCGTCGACGACGAGGCCGGGCTGGCCCGTGCCCACCAGGCGCTCGCCGACTTCCCCGTCAACGCGCGCGGCCAGCGGCGCGCGCCGGTGGTGCTGCTCGAAGAGCTGCTCCACGGGCCCGAAGTCAGCGTGGAGACGGTGTCGTTCGACGGGACGACGCAGGTGGTCGGGGTGACCGACAAGAGCGTCGGCGGTGCACCGGCCTTCGTCGAGACGGGGCACATGTACCCCGCGGCGCTCTCCCCCGCCGACGCCGAGGCGGCCGCCCAGACCGCCCGCCGGGCGGTGGCCGCCCTCGGTCTGGACGCGGTGGTGGCGCACACCGAGATCAAGCTGACCGCCGACGGCCCCCGGGTCGTCGAGGTCAATCCGCGCCCCGCCGGCAACCGCATCACCGAACTCGTCCGCCATGTGGCGGGGATCGACCTGGCCGCCGCCGCTGTCGACGTGGCCCTCGGCCGCGAGCCGGACCTGCGGCCGCGGGCAACCGGGCTGCGCAGCGCCGCCATCGGGTTCCTGGTGCCGGATGCCGCGGGCGTGCTCGCGTCCGTCGGCGGAGCCGACGAGGTGCGCGGGGCCGACGGCCTGCTGGAGCTGGAACTCGCCGAACCCGGCAAGGTGGTCAGGGCCGCGGGCAGCAACAACGAGTACCTGGGCCACGTCATGGCCGGCGACGCCGAGGGGCCCGGAGCCCGCGAGCGGGTCGAGGCCCTGCTCTCGGCGCTGTGTCCGAAGGTGGCCGCCCGATGAGCGCCCGCACCGCCCCCCACCGCACCGCGGCCTCGTACGACGAACTCGTCGAGCGGGTGCTGGCCGGTGGCTTCGGCCCCGACCCGCGCACCACCCGGATCGCGGTGGCCTTCGCCACGCGCCAGTCCGTACGGCACGACGGGCGCGGCGGCGGCTACCGCAACGAGGTGCTGAGCCTGCGCCTGGCCGCGGCGGTCGGCTCGTGCGCGGTCGAGCCCGGCGCCCTGCCCGACGGCGCGGTGGACGACTGCGTCGGTGCCGACGTCGCCCGGCTGCTGACGCATGAACTGGTGCCGGTACGGGTGGCCGCGCTGGACGCCTACCTGGCACACGTCCTGCCGCACACTCCCTCGGCCGGCGCACGGCCCTGGCCGCTGCCCGCCGGGAGTTCGCTGGCGAAGTCCCGGGCGAGGGCCAGGGCCGTCACCGGGCTGCTCGACGTCCCGCCGGGAGGCACCGTGCTCGTCGTCGGGGTGGTGAACTCGCTGCTGGAGGCGCTGCGGGCGCGGGGCGTGCGGTACATACCCTGCGACCTCAAGGGCGGTACCACGGAGTGGGGCGAGCCGGTGCGCACCGACGCGGCCGCGGAACTGGCGCGCTGCGAGGCCGTCCTGGCCTCGGGGATGACGCTCGGCAACGGCAGCTTCGAGCCGCTGCGCCGGCACGCGCGGCAGCACGGCAAGCCGCTGGTGATGTTCGCCCAGACCGGCAGCGCGGTGCTGCCGCGCCTCATCGGCGCCGGGGTGAGCGCGGTGTGCGCCGAGCCGTACCCGTTCTTCTGGCTCGACGGCGGTCCGGGCGTCATCCACCGCTACGGCGGCCCCGAGCACCCCGAGGACGCCCGGTGACCACAGCAGTCCTCAGCCCCGTCGGCAACACCTCGCTCCTGGCCCTGCTCGGCCGGACCCCGCTCGCCCGCATCACCGCCGATCTGCCCTGCCCGCAGCCCGGCTTCTGGGGCAAGCTCGAAGGGCTCGGCGTCGGCGGTATGAAGGCGCGGGCGGCGGTGTCCATGCTGCTCGGCGCCAAGGAGCGCGGCGAACTGCGGCCGGGCGCACCGGTGGTGGAGTCCACCTCCGGAACCCTGGGCATCGGGCTGGCCTTCGCCGGCCAGGCCCTGGGGCATCCGGTCGTGCTGGTGGGCGACGCGGAGCTGGAGCCCTCGATGCGCCGGCTGCTGCGCGCCCACGGCGCCCGCCTGGAGATCGTCGACCGCCCGGCGGCCGAGGGCGGCTGGCAGGCCGCGCGGCTGGCGCGGCTGCGGGAGACGCTGGCGCGGCTGCCCGGCGCGTACTGGCCCGACCAGTACAACAACCCCGACAACGTGGCCGGTTACGCCTCGCTCGCCGCCGAGCTGGCCGCCGGGCTGGACCACCTCGACGTGCTGGTGTGCAGCGTCGGCACGGGCGGCCACAGCGCCGGCATCGTCCGCCCGCTGCGGCGGCACTGGCCCCGGCTGCGGCTGATCGGCGTCGACGCCACCGGTTCGACCATCTTCGGCCAGCCCGCCAGGCCCCGGCTGATGCGCGGCCTGGGCAGCAGCATCCATCCGCGCAATGTCGCCTACGAGGCGTTCGACGAGGTCCACTGGGTCGGCCCCGCCGAGGCCGCCGACGCCTGCCGACGCCTGGCCCGCGGCAACTTCGTCAGCGGCGGCTGGAGCACCGGGGCGGTCGCCCTGGTCGCGGCCTGGGCCGCCCGGGTCCATCCGGGAGCCGTCGTCGCCGGGGTCTTCCCCGACGGTCCGCACCGCTACCTCGGCAGCGTCTACGACGACGACTTCCTCGCCGCGCACGGCCTCGACCCCGCCGGGGCCGCCACCCGTCCGGTCGAGATCCCGCACCCGCAGGCCGTGGAGGCCACCGGCTGGACCCGGTGCCGCGCCGTCGCCGACCCGCTCGCCCGCCGAACCCCCCACAGCCAGGAGATCCCGTGAAAGTCAGTCAGCGCACCGTACGCCTCGCCCTCGCCGAGCCGCTGCGCATATCCCGCTCCACCATGGCGGCTCGTGAGGCGGTCTGGCTGTCCGTCGAGCACGAGGGGCGGCACGGCCACGGAGAGGCCGTCTCCAGCGTGTACTACGGCCTCGACGCCGACACGCTCGGACGGCTGATACATGCCCGGTCCCAGTGGCTGGCCCGCTTCGCCGATCCGGAGAGCGCCCTGGAGGAGCTGCGCGGCCACGGCCCGGCGGACACCCCGCCCGCCGTGACCGCCGCCGTCGAGTCCGCGCTGCTGGACCTGGTGGGCAAGCGCGCGGGCACCCCGCTGTACACCCTGCTCGGCGCCGCCGGCCCGCCGTCCGCGGCGACCGCCCGCACCCTCGGCCTCACCTCGCCGGAACGGGCCGCGGCCCGCGCCGCCGGCCTGGTGCGGGACGGCTTCTCGGTCCTCAAGATCAAGGCGGGCTCCCCCGACCCCGCCGACGACCTGGCCCGCGTCGGGGCCGTACGGGCCGCCGCGCCCGGGGCGCGGCTGCTGCTCGACCCCAACGGCGGCTGGCGCGCCACCGAGGCGGAGCGCCTGCTGCACCGCTTCGCGGCCCTCGGCGTCGAGG
Source organism: Streptomyces sp. NPDC043738 (assembly GCF_056436545.1). Classification (NCBI taxonomy): domain Bacteria; kingdom Bacillati; phylum Actinomycetota; class Actinomycetes; order Kitasatosporales; family Streptomycetaceae; genus Streptomyces; species Streptomyces sp. NPDC043738. The sequence continues at coordinate 112,407 of NZ_JBWKCJ010000025.1, forward strand.
CCGTCGAACAGCCGATCGCACCCGGCGACCCCGAGGCGCTGGCGAGGCTCGCCGAGCGCTCGCCGCTGCCGGTCGTCGCCGACGAGGACGCGGTCGGCCACGAGGACGCCCGTCGCCTGGCCGGGCGGGTGCAGGGCATCAACGTCAAGCTCGCCAAGTGCGGCGGGGTCGGCGCGGCCCTGCGGATCGCCGAACTGGTCGCCGGGAGCGGCACCGAGCTGATGCTCGGCTGCCTGACCGCCAGCACCCTCGGCATCGCCCCCGCCGTCCACCTCGCCGACCGCGCCCGGTGGACCGACCTCGACGGGCATCTGCTGCTCGCCCACGACCCGTGGACCGGCATCGCCGGCACCGACGGCACCGTCCGGGCGAGCCGGCGCCCGGGCCTGGGCGTGCGGCCGCTTACGGACCGCGGAGCGCGGCCGTGAGGACCTGGCGCGAGATCCGCGGCTTCCCCGTCGCGATACGGCTTCTGCTGGTCAACCAGTTCGGCGTGAACACCGGCTTCTATCTGCTCATCCCCTACCTCGCCGTCCACCTCGGCGAGGACCTCGGGCTGTCGGCCGCGGTCGTCGGCATCGTGCTCGGCGTACGCAACCTCAGCCAGCAGGGCCTGTTCCTGATCGGCGGGTCGGCCGCGGACCGGCTGGGCGCGCGAGGGGTCATCATCGCCGGCTGCGGGCTGCGCACCGTCGGCTTCGGACTCTTCGCGCTCGGCGACGGATGGGCGGTGCTGCTGGCCGCCTCGGTGCTCAGCGGGCTGGCCGGGGCGCTGTTCAACCCGGCCGTGCGCGCGTACCTCGCGCTGGCGGCGGGCGAGCGGAAGGCGGAGGCGTTCGCCCTGTTCAACGTGTTCGCGACGGCCGGCGCGCTGGTGGGGCCGCTGCTCGGCAGCGCGCTGCTGCTGGTCGACTTCCGGGTCGCCGCGCTCACCGCGTCCGGGCTCTTCGCGGTGCTCACGGTGGCCCAGGCCCTGGTGCTTCCGGCAGGCACGGTCGCGCCGTCCGGGAACAGCGTCGTGGCGGACTGGCGCGAAGTGGCCGGCAACCGGGGCTTCGTGGCGTTCGCGCTGGCCATGGTCGGCATGTTCACCATGGAGAACCAGCTGTATCTGCTGCTGCCCGACGGCGCGCGCCGGGCCACCGGCTGGGACGGCGCGGCGGGCGTGGTGTTCCTCGTCGGCACCCTCACCAACCTGGGGCTGCAGCTGCGCCTCACCCGGGCCCTGAAGGAGCGGGGCAGCCGGGCCCGGTGGATCAGCGGGGGAATCGCCCTGATGGGCCTGGGCTTCCTGCCGCCGATGGCGGTGGCGGGGGCCGGGACCGCACATGGCGACCCGGTCGGCGCGGCGCTGCGCCTGCTGCCGGTCCTGGGCGGTGCCCTGCTGCTCTACCTGGGCGTGATGATCGCCCAGCCGTTCGTGATGGAGCTGATCCCCGGCTTCGGCCGCCCCGAGCTGACCGGCACGTACTTCGGGCTGTTCTACGTGGTCTCGGGCGTCGCCGCGGCCGTCGGCAATGCCGTCGTCGGCTGGGCGATGGACGCCGGTGAGCACACGGGCGCGCGGTGGCTGCCCTGGGCGTGCTGCCTGGCCTTCGGACTCCTCTCCGCGGCGGCCGTCGCCTGGCTGCACCGCCTGCGGTCCCTGCCCGACCGTACGCCGGCCGAACCGGTGCCGGCATGAGGGCGGTCCGACGCCGGCGCACGGCGCAGCCGGCGCGGTACGAGGCAGACAGCCGCGGCCCGGCACGACCGCGTAAGGAGCACCCATGACGGACCCGAACCTGCTGACCGACAACCCGGTCCTGTACGAGGCCCGCTTCCCCGACGACACCCGGCTGGCCGGCCGCTGGGCCGAGGACTGCCTGCGCCGGTACGGCGCCGGTCCGCGGGTCCTCGACCTCGGTTGCGGCACCGGCCGCGACGCCGCGCATCTGCACGGCGCCGGCCGCAGGGTCGTCGGCGCCGACCTGTCCGAGGCGATGCTCGGCCACGCCCGCCGCCACCACCCCGGGCCCGAGTACGTCCGGGCCGATCTGCGCCGCTTCGACCTGGGGGAAGGGCGTTTCGACGCCGTGGTGTGCCTGGACAGCGCCCTGCTGTACTGCCACACCAACGAGGAGCTCGACGGCCTGTTCGCCTCGTGCCGCCGGGCCCTGGCGCCCGGTGGACTGCTGCTGGCGGAGATGCGCAATGGGGCCTTCTTCCTCGGCCGTACCGAACTGCTCGACGGCCCGTCCGTCAGCGCCTTCACCTGGCGGGGCGTCACCCACCGGTCGACGACGGCGCTGCGGGTGGACCGCGCCGCGCAACTGCTGTGCCGTACCCGGGTGTGGACCGCCGACGACGCCTCGCCGCCGGTCGAGCAGCACTCCGCGTGGCGGCTGCTCTTCCCGCAGGAACTGCGCCATCTCCTCGGCGCCCACGGCTTCGAAGTGCTCGCCCTCTACGACCGGCCCGGCCCGCGCACGGATCCTCCTTGGCGCGCGGGGGATCCGCCCGCCACCACGGCCGACGGCGACCGGCTCCATCTCGTCGCCCGGCTCACGCGGGAGACCTGACCGCGCCCGTCGGCGCCGCGCCGGACACCGCTCCCACCGGGGTGCCGAACGGCCGCCGCCGGCCCCACATCACGCTCCCCGCTCCCCCGCTCGCCCCCTATCCCGCTCTGTCGCCGCCCGCTCTCGAAGGACACCGCCATGGACCACCACGTCCCCGTCAACGACCCCCGTCTCCCCGGGCTGCGCCGCCGGGGTTTCCTCGCCGCCGCCGGCGGGGCGGCCGGGCTCGGTGCGCTCGCGCTCGCCGGCTGCTCCGGCTCCCCGCTCTCGGCGGGTGACGCCTCCGAGGGCGGCAGACCCCGGCGCGGCGGACGGCTGCGCGCCGCCTTCGCGGGCGGCGGTGCGAGCGAGACCCTCGATCCGCACCTCGCCAACCTCTTCGCCGACGCCGCCCGCGCCAAGGCACTCTTCGACAAGCTCGCCGACTACGGCCCCGATCTCGCCGCCCGGCCCCGGCTCGCCGCGGCGTGGCAGCCGAACGCGGGCCTGGACCGGTGGCGGGTCTCGCTGCGCAAGGCCGCGTTCCACGACGGCAGTCCGGTGACGGCCCGGGACGTGCTCTACAGCTACCGCCGCATCGCCGACCCGAAGAAGGCGTTCCGGGCCAAGGCGTCGCTGGAGCCGATCGATCTCAAGGCCAGCCGGGCGGTGGACGCGCGGACCGTCGAGTTCGTCCTCAAGCGACCGACCGCCGAATTCCCCAATGTGCTCGCCGCGTTCGGCGCGTACATCGTCCCCGAGGGGGCCCGGGACTTCGACCGCAAGCCGATCGGCAGCGGTCCGTTCCGCTTCGTGTCGTTCACGCCCGGCACGTCCGCCGTCTTCCGCCGCAACGACGCCTACTGGGGCGGTGCCCCCTACCTCGACGAGCTGGAGTTCGTCGTCGCCAACGAGGAGTCGGCGCGGGTCAACGCCCTGCTGGGCGGCCAGGTCGAGTACGCGCACGAGCTGAACCCCGCCACCGCCCGCGCCCATGAGGACCAGGGGCAGATCACCATCGTCCGGCTGCGCAACAGCGCCATGCAGGCGTTCGCGATGAAGACCGACCGGCCGCCGTTCGACGACCGGCGGGTCCGCGAGGCGTTCTTCCTGATGGCCGACCGCAAGGAGCTGGTCGACGGTGCGCTGTCCGGTGCCGGCGAGGTCGGCAACGATCTGTTCGGCAAGGGGTACGAGTACTACGCCGGCCATCTGCCGCAGCGCACCGCGGACCTCGACCGGGCGCGGCACCTGCTGAAGCAGGCCGGTGCCGAGAAGCTGCGGATCACCCTCGACACCTCGCCCGTCGCGTCCGGATTCACCGAGGCCGCGGCGATCTTCCGGGACCAGGCAGCCGGGGCCGGAGTGCGCATCGAGGTCAGGACCGGCAGCAAGGACAGCTACTGGACCGACATCCTGGACTCCGGGACGCTGTGCTGCTACCGCTCCGGTGCCATGCCCATCGAGTCCCATATCTCGCAGCGCCTGCTCACCGACTCCTCCACCAACGCCACGCACTGGCGGCACAAGGACTTCGACGCCCTGTACCGGCAGGCGCAGTCCACCAGGGACAGGAAGGACCGTGCCGCCGTCTACGCGCGCATGCAGCGGCGGCTGTACGCCGAGGGCGGCTTCCTGGTCTGGGGCTTCGCCGACTGGATCCTGGGCACCGCCCGCAACGTGCGGGGCGTCGAGCGCGAGGCGCCCGCCAACTCCCTTGACTGGGCGCGGTTCGACAAGGTCTGGCTGGCGTGAGCGGACGGAGCGTGGGGGTCCCCCTGGCCGGCGGCGGGGGAGAACCATGAGCGGGCTGCGGTCCTGGTTCGCCCGGCGGTTGCTGGCCGGTGCGGCGCAGACGGCGGCCGTGGTGCTGCTGGTCTTCGCGCTCACCGAGGCGCTGCCGGGCGACGCGGCGGTGGCGCTCGCCGGCGACCAGCCCGACCCGGAGCGGATCGCGGCCCTGCGCGCGGCGCTGCACCTGGACCGGCCGGCGCACGAACGCCTGGCGGCGTGGGCGGCCGGGCTGTTGCACGGCGACCTCGGCACGTCCCTGACGTCGGGCCGGCCGGTCAGCGGGTATCTCGCGGACGGGTTCGGGCCGACCGTGGTGCTGGCCGTGCTCACCGTCGCGCTGCTGGTGCCGGCCGGCGTCGGGCTCGGTGTGCTGGCCGCCCGGCACGAGGGGCGGCTCGCGGACCGGCTGATCAGTTCGGTGACGCTCGGCGTGTACGCGGTCCCGGAGTTCGCCATCGGCGTGCTGCTGGTCACGGTGTTCGCGCTGCGCCTGGGCTGGCTGCCGCCGACCGCCGTCGGCTACGGCACCGATCTGCTCGCCCATCCGGCGGCGCTGGTGCTCCCCGTCCTGGTCCTGCTGTCGCGGCCGGTGTGCTCACTGGCCCGCCTGGTACGCGCCGGCATGATCGACGCGCTGGCCGCCCCGTACTGCGCCCATGCCCGCCGCTACGGCGTCCCGGGCGCCCGCGTCCGGTACGCGCACGCCCTGCCCAACGCGGTCGCGCCCGCCGCCCAGCAGCTGGCCCGCACCGTCGACTGGCTGCTGTGCGGGGTCGTCGTCGTGGAGGCGCTGTTCGTCATTCCGGGGCTGGGAACGGTGCTGATGAACGCCGTCGCGGAGCGCGACCTGCCTGTGGTGCAGGGTCTGGCCGTGGTCTTCGGCGTGGCGACGGTGGTGCTCAACCTGGGCGCCGACCTGGTCGCCCACCGATTCGCGCCGCGGGCGGGGGTGGCGGCATGAGGAAGCCCACCGGTGCCGGGCCGGGGCGCTGCGCGCTCGCCCTGGCCGTCGTCGCCGTGCCGCTGGTGCTCGCCCTGCTCGGTCCGCTGCTCGCGGGTGAACCGGGGCCCCGGGCGCCTTCCTTCAGGCTCGGCGGCGGCCACTGGCTGGGCACGGACTTCGTCGGACGGGACGTGTGGCGGCAGGTGCTGCTCGGCGGGCGGTCGGTGATCCTCGTCGCGCTGGTCGCGACGGCGCTGGCCTATCTGGTGGCGCTGCCGGTCGGGCTCGCGGGCGCGCTCACCCACCGGGCGTGGCTGGAGGAGCTGCTGATGCGGCCCTGGGACGTGCTGGTCGCGGTGCCGTCGCTGCTGCTGATCCTGCTGGTGGCCGCGGTCGCCTCGCCGGGGGCGGTGGGGCTGTCGCTGCTGGTGGCCCTGGTCAACATCCCCGATGTGGCACGGATGGTGCGGGCCACGGCCGCCGAGGCGGCCTGTCGTCCCGTGGTGGAGGCGCTGCGCATGCAGGGCGAGTCCTGGTGGCGGACGGCCGTGGGGTACGTCGGCCGATCGGTGGCGCGCACCCTCGTCGCGGATGCCGGCGTACGGCTGACGGGGGTGCTGTATCTGGTCGCCACGGCGGCGTTCCTCGGCGTCGGTGTGGCGCCGGACGCGGCCGACTGGGCGGTGATGGTGGACCGCAACCGTACGGGGCTGTTCGTCCAGCCCTGGGCCGTGGTGGTGCCGGCGCTGCTGATCGTCGCGCTGACGGTGGGGAGCAATCTGCTCTTCGACGCCGTACTGGAGAAGAACGCCGCCGGAGCGGGAAGGAGGAGGCGGGCATGAGCGTGATCGCCGAGATCAGGGATCTGCGCGTCGAGGTCGACGGGCGGCCGATCGTCGACGGGGTCGGGCTGCGGGTCCGGGCCGGGAAGGTCACCGCGCTGGTCGGCGCGTCCGGCAGCGGCAAGACGACGACCGGTCTGGCCCTGCTGGGCGAGTACCCGGCGGGTGCGCGGGTGACCGGCGAGGTGCGGGTGGCCGACGGCCTGGTCGGCTATGTGCCCCAGCACCCCGGCGCGGTCCTCAACCCCGCCCGGCGGGTCGGCGCGCTGCTGTCCGACATCGCCCGCGGCCAGGTACGGGCCCTGCCCCGGGCCGGGCGGCGGGCGGCGGCCGGTGAGCGCATCCGGCGGGCGCTGGCCCTGGCGCAGCTCCCGGAGGGCGAGGCGCTGCTCGGCCGCTGTCCGCACCAGCTGTCGGGGGGCCAGCAGCAGCGGGTGGTGCTGGCGCAGGCGCTGCTGGCCGGGGCCGGGGTGGTGGTCGCGGACGAGCCGACGACGGGTCAGGACGCGGTGACCAAACGGCGCGTCGTCGGCGAGCTGGCGGCACTGGCCCGGCAGGGCATCGGGGTGCTGCTGCTGAGCCACGACCTGGATGTCGTGCGGGCCCTGGCCGATGAGGTGTTCGTGATGCACGGTGGCCGCGTGGTGGAGGCGGGCCCCGCCGAGCGGTTGTGGCGGGCGCCGCGGCATCGGTGGACCGCTGAGCTCCTCGCCGCGGAAACCGGGCTCGCCGCGGAAACCGGGGTGGGCCAGAGCCCACCGGCGGGCGCGGGCCGTGCGGTGCTGGAGGTGCGGGGTCTCGCGGCCCGGCACCGTGACGGCTCCCGGACCGCCACCGAGGTGCTGCGGCTGCCCGGACTCACCCTCCGCGCGGGCGAGTTCCTGGCCGTCGTCGGCCGCTCCGGCAGCGGGAAGACCACGCTGGCCCGCTGCCTGGCCGGGCTGCACCGCGACTTCCACGGCGAGATCCGGCTCGACGGCACGGTGCTCCCGCGCAGTGTGCGGGCGCGGACCCGTGCGCAACTCGGTGCGGTCCAGTACGTCTTCCAGGACGCCGGGGCCGCCTTCGACGAGCACCGGCCGGTGCTGGACCAAGTGGCGCGCACGGCGGTGCGACTGCGCGGGGCGGATCCGGGTGAGGCCGCGGCGGAGGCGCTGCGTACGCTGGCCACGCTCGGGCTGACCGAGGAGCTGGTGCGCCGCGCGCCCGGACGGCTGTCGGGCGGCGAGTTGCAGCGCGCCGCGCTCGCCCGCGCGTTGCTGGCCCGGCCGAGGGTGCTCCTCTGCGACGAGATCACCTCCGGGCTCGACGCGGTCACCCGGCGCGGTCTGCTCGGCACGCTCACCGCTCTGCTGCGCGACCGGCCGGAGCTGTCCCTGGTGCTGATCACCCACGACCTCGCCACCGCCGCGGCGGCCGCCCGGATCGCCGTACTGGACGCCGGTGAACTCGTCGAACAGGGCCCGGCGCGGCAGGTGCTCACCGCACCGCGGCACGCCTTCACCGCCTCGCTCGTGGAGGTCGCGGCGGACCTGACGGCCCACGACGGAGCCCGACCGGTGCCGGGCTAGGGTCCGTCCGACCCCGACCCGTCGGTCGGACCCGCCCCGGTACGTCCGTCCCCAACCGGCCGACGGCACACTCGTTTCCGCCCGGTGGCACACTCGTTTCCGCCATCGTGCGCGGCAGGGAACCGCACCGTCCAGCACACCGTGTACCACCTGGTGGGAGCCCTTTGACCAGCGGCTTCAGAAACGGGGGAACGAGTGATGTCGGACGAAATGGTGTTCCGGAGCGAGGATGTGCCCGCGGCGGACCGGTTCGATTACTGGACCGAGCTGTTGGGCCGTACCCACGCTCCCATGGAGTTGCGCAGCGACTACGCCGACGACTTCCGGGCTTCCCAGCGCGTGCTGGGCCTCGGCGCCGTCACCATGTGGTCCGCCACGTTCCAGCCGCTGGTCTTCCGGCGCACGCCGAAGCTGATCCGGCAGTCCGACCCCGAGACGTACCACCTCGCGCTTCTCTTACGCGGGCGAGCGACAGGAACGTGGCGACACCGGGAAACCGACTTCAAGCCGTACGACCTGTTCATCAACTCCTCCTCGCTGCCGGACGAGGTCCACAGCACCGGGGCCCCGGTCACGTCGGTGGCGCTGGAGATTCCCAAGGCCCTGGTACCGCTCCCGCGCGACGTGGCCCGCCGGATAGTCGGGGCGCCGGTGTCCGCCCGGGAAGGGATGGGCGCCCTCCTGGCGCAGTTCCTCACCCAACTCACCGAGGACACCACCCCGTACCAGCCCACCGACAGACTCCGGCTGGGCACGGTCCTGACCGATCTGACCGCCGCGCTCTTCGCCCACCTGCTCGAAGCCGGCCACTGCCTCCCCCCGGAGACCCACCGTCGGACCCTCACCCTGCGCGTCCAGGCCTTCATCCGCGAGCACCTGCACGACCCCGACCTCACCCCGGCCACCATCGCCGCGGCGCACCACATCTCCCTCAGCTATCTGCACCGCCTCTTCCGGGACCAGGACGCCACAGTGGCCGCGTATATCCGCCGCCTACGCCTGGAGGCGGCCCACCGCGACCTCACCGACCCGGCCCTCCACGCCACCCCCATCTGCACCATCGCCACCCGCTGGGGGTTCCCCCGCGCATCCGACTTCAGCCGCGCCTACCGCGCCGCCTACGGCACCACACCCAGGGACCACCGGCACCAGTCCCTCCACGGCCACGAGTGAACTCATTGCCAAGACAGTTGTGCACTCAGCGCTCACGACGCACCGCCCGCATTCCGGCATCTTGAAGGGGCGACGGTGAGATCGTTTCCCTTCTCACAGATTCGCCTGTCCGATGAATCCGGAAACGGGCACCCATGAATTCCACAACAGCTGGACACTGAATTACATAACGGATAGACGCACATTGGCAGGTGCGCGCGCAGCAGCAGTCGCAATCGTCATTGCGGTTCTACGGACAGCGTGAGGCGTGGTCTCGGCCGGAGCACCACCACCGCCCCCTCACGTAGAGTGCCGCATCGCACACGCAGAGCGACCGACGTCGACGAGATGTCGCGCCACATCCTCGCGCGTCACAGATGTGCAGGAATGGTAGTCAAGAGTTTCGAAGATGTTACGGACCAGACATCGACAGCGTGCCTACTATGGCCAGCTTGTTCAGACGAGTATTCGCACAAGTTCTCACCCCCCACGCGAATCCCCGTGTGTCCCCTGTGCCCCCTTGTGTACCCCTCTGGAGAGACCGTGACCCAGATCCTGCCGAGAGCCGCCGCCCTCACCGGCGGCCTCGTCGCCGCCACACTCGCCCTCAGCGCCTGTGGCTCCGACGCGTCGACCAACGCCGACGGAGAGAGCGCGGCCACCGCGATATCGGCCGAGGACTTCGGGGGCATGGACGCGCTCGTCAAGGCAGCCAAAGAGGAAGGCACGCTGAACGCCATCGCGCTCCCCCGCGACTGGGCCAATTACGGTGCACTGATCGACGGCTTCGAGAAGAAGTACGGCATCAAGATCAAGGTGGAGAACCCGGACGGCGCCAGCCAGGACGAGATCAACGCCGTCACCTCCCGCAAGGGCAAGGACGGGGCGCCCGACGTACTCGACCTCGGCAGCTCCTTCGCGTATAGCGCCGCCCAGCAGGATCTGCTCGCCCAATACATGGTCGCCGATTTCATCGACATCCCCGACGGCCAGAAGGACACGCTGAGCCGCTGGTACAACGGCTACGGCGGCTATATCTCCATCGGCTGCGACGCCCATCGCGTGAAGACCTGCCCGACCACCTTCAAGGATCTGCTCAAGCCGGAGTACAAGGGGCAGGTCGCGCTCAACGGCAACCCCACCAAGTCGGGTTCGGCCTTCGGCAGTGTGTACGCGGCCGCCCTCGCCAACGGCGGCTCCTTCGACTACATCCAGCCCGGCCTCGACTTCTTCGCCAAGCTCAAGAGGAACGGCAACTACACGCCCGTCCAGTCCACCTCGGCCACCATCATGAAGGGCCAGACGCCGATCGTCCTCGACTGGGACTACCTCAACGCCGGGTACACCGACGAGTTCAAGAGCAAGGGACTCGACTGGCAGGTCGCGGTCCCGGAGGACGGCAAGTTCTCGCAGTACTACTCGCAGGCCATCAACAAGAACGCCCCGCACCCGGCGGCCGCCCGACTGTGGCAGGAGTACCTCTACAGCGCCGACGGCCAGAACCTCTGGCTCAAGGGCTACGCCCGCCCGGCCCTGATGGCCGCCATGGAGAAGGACGGCACGCTCGATAAGACCGCGGCCGCCAAGCTGCCGAAGGTCTCCGGCACTCCGCGATTCCCCACCGAGTCGCAGCTGGGCCATGCCAAGGATGACATCGCCCAGGGCTGGGGCAAGTCCGTCTCCAGGTAACCGCGACTCTCACCGGGGCCGACGCGGTGCCCGCCGTTTCCTCGGAACGGCGGCGCCGCGCGGCCGGCCGGCAACCAGGCCGCCTCTCTCCGGCCGGGCGCCGGGTGCGCGCCACGGCCGTTCGTCATCGTCGTCGACGAGCGTGGCGCCCCGGGCCGAGGAGCGCAGTCACAGCGGGCGTGAGGTCAAAGCACCCTCTTTCGTGACCGTCAGGCGCGCCTGACGGCCACCCGGCGAGCAGTCGCGGCCGTTGGGATAGGTCGGCCGCGGGGTGATGCTGATCTGTCGGTCGAGCACGGTGGCGCCCCGCCGGTTCTGGAACACCAGCCTGACGCGTATCGGCTTCCCCGGGAGGTCACGTACGAACGCGAAACCGGGCCGGACAGAAGGCCCGGGCGTTTGGGCGGTCGTCGCCGCCGGGCTCTCCGCGGCGGTTGCGGATTCCGTGGTCATCACGGGGTTTCCCGGAGCCGCCGGGTCTGCCGGTCGGGTCTGCCGCAACTGCAGCGCGCGCTTGCGGCATGCGCCGTCCCAGCAGGCCGTAAGGCTCGCGCCGGCCACCCTGTTCGCCAGTCGCGGATGGACCTCCACCCGGATCCCCGCGGGCGCGTCCATCAAAGTGCAGGGATGGGTGCCTCCCGCGGGGCCCCCGCACGCGGTCAGCAGCACCAGAGCCGCCAGGGGTACCACCGCCGATCCGACGTTCCGTCTCACCCTGGCTCCTCGCCGACCCTCTGCGTCTTGATCACGGCCGCTCATGCTCGCACGACATCTGCCCCAGCCGGCCGACGGGGACCGTCCCGTGCGATCGCCTCCCCGTTCCCGAGCCAGGGACATGCGGGCGTGACGGGGCCACCGCGAGCACAGCCACGGCGCCGGACTCCGTCGTACGGAGACGAGTGGCCGGTCGTCCGCCCGATGCACTTCCATGGGGCCGTGGACACGACGATGATCGGTCGGAGGCAACGCAAGGTGACACCGCTCAGGACGCGGCGGCGACGACACCCGCGGATGGCAGGGCCGTCGTCGGCTCGGGGTCCGATACTTGGACCGGCGAGCCCGTCACCTCTGTGACGTCCAGAGAAAGGCTTGACACGCCACCAGGAAGGTCGTCGACGTCACGTCAGCATCAGCCCCGCCGGACCCCGCATACGACCGCCACAGAGCGCCACAGAGCGCCACAGAGTGCCAAGATCAGAAACTGCCGGAACTGCAGGATTCCACTCTGACCTGGTGAAACACCGGCCAGAGGCACGACTTCCACACGACTTCTAATCTCACCTGGAGGTACCGATGAGGATGTTGATCAACGTCGCGGAGACCGTCGTCGCCGACGCGCTGCGGGGAATGGCCGCGGCGCATCCCGAGCTGGTGGTGGATGCCGAGAACCGGGTGATCGTGCGGCGGGACGCGCCGGTGGCGGAGAAGGTGGCGCTGGTGTCGGGGGGCGGCAGTGGGCACGAGCCGCTGCACGGGGGGTTCGTCGGGCCCGGGATGCTGGATGCGGCCTGCCCCGGGGAGGTGTTCACCTCGCCGGTGCCGGACCAGATGGTGCGTGCGGCGGCGGCCGTGGACAGTGGGCGTGGCGTGTTGTTCGTGGTGAAGAACTACACGGGGGACGTGCTCAACTTCCAGATGGCACAGGAGCTGGCGGAGGACGAAGGGGTGCAGGTCGCCTCCGTGTTGGTGGACGACGATGTCGCGGTGACCGACTCGACGTTCACGGCGGGGCGGCGCGGGACCGGCGCGACGCTGTTCGTGGAGAAGATCGCCGGGGCGGCGGCCGAGGAGGGGATGCCGCTGGAGCGGGTGGAGGCGGTGGCCCGGCAGGTCGTCGGCTCCTCGCGCAGCTTCGGGGTGGCGCTCAGTGCGTGTACGACGCCGGCGAAGGGCAGCCCGACGTTCGATCTGCCCGCCGGTGAGCTGGAGTTGGGGGTGGGGATCCACGGCGAGCCGGGGCGGGAGCGGCGCGCGATGATGACCTCGCACGAGATCGCGGACTTCGCGGTGGATGCGATCCTGGAGGACCTTCAGCCGCGGCTGCCGGTGCTGGTACTGGTCAACGGCATGGGTGCGACGCCGCTGCTGGAGCTGTACGGCTTCAACGCGGAGGTGCGCCGGGTGCTGGACGAGCGGGGCGTGGCGGTGGCCCGGACGCTCGTCGGGAACTATGTGACCTCGCTGGACATGGCAGGCTGCTCGGTGACGCTGTGTCAGGTGGATGGTGAGCTGCTGCGGCTGTGGGACGCGCCGGTGCAGACCGCGGGGCTCCGCTGGGGCCGCTGAGGTCCGCGCACCCGCTCAGTGACCGAACGACCTAAGGAGAGTAGCCCGTGTCCGAAACGGCCCTGGATGCCGCGTTCTTCGTACGCTGGATGACGGCGGCGGCCACCGTCATCGACCGGGAGGCCGACCGGCTCACCGAGCTGGATTCGGCCATCGGTGACGCCGACCACGGCAGGAACATGCAGCGTGGGTTCGCGGCCGTGGTCAAGACGGTGGCGGAGGGCGAGCCGCCGGCGACGCCCGGTGCGGTGCTGGTCGCCGCCGGGCGGCAGTTGATTTCGAGTGTGGGCGGCGCGTCCGGGCCGTTGTACGGGACGCTGCTGCGGCGTGCCGGAAAGGCGCTCGGCGACGCGTCGGAGGTGTCGACGGAGGAGTTGCGGGCGGCGCTGGGCGCCGGTGTGACCGCGGTGGGGCAGCTCGGCGGGTCGGCGCCGGGTGACAAGACGATGCTCGATGCGCTGGAGCCGGGGGTGGCGGCGCTGGCGACCTCGTTCGACGCGGCGGCCGAGGCCGCCGGGGACGGCGCCTCGGCGACCGTACCGATGCAGGCCAGGAAGGGCAGGGCCAGCTATCTGGGCGAGCGCAGTATCGGGCATCAGGATCCGGGGGCGACGTCGTCGGCGCTGCTGTTCGAGGCGCTCGCGCAGGTGGCGAAGTGAGCGCGGCGCAGGCGCAGGCGGGCACCGGCGGTGCGGCCGGCGACGGCAACCCGCTGGTCGGAGTGGTGCTGGTGTCGCACAGCGGGCCGGTCGCCGAGTCCGTCGCGACGTTGGCCGTCGGACTGGCCGGAGGCGGGGCGCAGGCTCCGGTGGCGGCCGCGGGCGGTACGCCGGACGGCGGGCTGGGGACCAGTTCGGAGCTGATCACCGAGGCGGCGCGGGCGGTGGACCGCGGTGCCGGGGTCGCGATCCTGGTCGACCTGGGCAGCGCGGTGCTGACCGTCAAGGCGCTCATCGCCGAGGGGGACGAACTCCCCGAGGGCGCGCGGCTGGTGGACGCGCCGTTCGTGGAGGGGGCGGTGGCCGCGGTGGTCACCGCTTCGGCGGGCGCGGATCTGGACGCCGTCGCGGCGGCGGCCGCGGAGGCGTACGGGTACCGCAAGGAGTGAGGGGCGGGGCGGTGGCCGGGCGAGCCGGGCGCGGGCCCGGCCGCCGTCCCGTTCAGGGCTTGCGGGCGACGGCCGCGTAGCAGGCGGCCTCCGCGTCGGTGACGTGGGTGGCGTCCTCGGGACGGTCGGGGCGCCATTGGTGGGAGAGGGTGACGCCGGGGTCCAGCAGCTCCCAGCCGTCGAAGAAGCGGGCGAACGCGGCGCGGGGGCGGAACTGCAGGACGGTCCCGGCGTCGGCGTAGATCTTGAGGATCTGCTCCATCGTCTCGGGGCTGAAGTCCGCCGTCGCGTGCGTCATCGCCAGGACCGAGCCGCTGGGGAGGGCGGACTTGAGGGTCTCGACGATGCCGTGGGCGCGCTCGTGCCCGTCGTCGGGGACGAAGTGCATCAGGGCGTTGAGGCTGAGCGCGACGGGCCGGCTCAGGTCGAGGGTGTCGAGGAGCCGCGGTGCGCCGAGGATGCCTTCGGGGTCGGTGACATCGGCCTGGAGGTAGGCCGTGCGGCCCTCGGGCCTGCTGTGCAGGAGGGCCGCGGCGTGCGCGAGGACGATGGGGTCGTTGTCGGTGTAGACCACCCGGGCGTCGGGGGCGACGTCCTGGGCGATGTCGTGGAGGTTCGGCCGGGTGGGGATGCCGGTGCCGATGTCGAGGAACTGCCGCAGGCCGGATGCGGCCAGGAAGCGGGTGGCGCGGTGCATGAACTCGCGGTTGATGCGGGCCGCGACCAGCGCGGCGGGGAAGACGCCCAGCACGCTGCCGGCGGCCATCCGGTCGGCCAGGAAGTTGGTCTTGCCGCCCAGGAAGTAGTCGTAGATCCGGGACGAGTGGGCCCGGTCCAGCTGTAGGTCCACCACGGGCTCGTGGTCGTTCATCGTCCGCTGCCTCCCCAGTACGGCGTACCGCCCCCCCGTCCCCTCCCGGCGGCCAGGGGGCGCACTCTTAGGAGCCATGCGCCCTCGTTGTGCGCAACACGCCTCCGTGCACACGGCTGCTGGAGCACTGCCCGGTCCGCCCGGGATCATGCGGGGCGAACCCTCCGCACAGATCGTGACGACCCGGGCCATAAATGTCACGGCCCGTCACATGACGTTGTCACGGGTAGTCATATGAATACGCAGCGGAAGATTTTTGCGTCTCCGATGCCACAAACGGGCCCACTTTCCTGTTCATTGGAGGGTGAGGGCAAACCGTCCTCCCGCTGCCGCCGTCGCCTCGGCGCCCCGTCAGCGGTGCACGGCGACCGGAACGAGGACGGCTCGTGAGCGCTGACCGGGACCGACTTCCAGCGACGTGCGCCCCGGCGCACGCCTGCATCACGGAGTTAGCCGCGCCCTCCCGCTGCCCACCGACGACCCGCGCGCCGGGGCCGTCCGACCACCGGCTGTCGATCACCTTCGAGGCGTTCCTGGCGACCCATGCCGGCAAGTGGCTGACGTACGCCTACCTGCACACGGGCAGCGAGGCCGCCGCCCGCGAGGTCACCCTGTCCGCGTACGAGCAGCTCGGCCGGCTGTGGCCGCACGCGCTGCGGCAGGCCTCGGTCGAGGCGTACGCCTGGTCGGTCCTCAAGGAGCGGGTGGTGGAGTGGCTCTACGACCACCAGCAGCCCACCGCGCTCACCGAGACCGCCGCCTTCGCCGTCGTCGCGCACGCCCTGCTGCGCGAGTGCCAGCAGCAATTCGCCATGCTGGAGAGCCAGTTGGGGCTGTACGCGGCCATCGCCCGGCTGCCGGAACGGCAGTGCGACGTGATCGTGCTGCGGCATGTCATCGGCTACAGCGACGCCCAGATCGGGGGGCTGCTCGGGGTCGACGAAGTCACCGTCCGCTCCTATGCGAGCCGCGGCAAGCGCAAGCTCGCCGCGGCTCTCGGCATCGACCAGGGAAACACCAGGGGGAACTGAACCATGTCCTACCAACGCCCGGCCGGCCGCCGGGAGACCGTCGAGACGCTGCTGAGCGCCGCCGCCGCGGTGTCCGGAATCGACGGCCTGGCCGGCATCTGCGACCTCGCCGACCGCACCGTTCCCGGCGGTCCCGGTACGCGGACCGTCGCCCTGCGGACGGGGGCGGACGGGCCACGGGCGGCGGTGCTGCCGGGGCGCGCCGACCGCGGGGCACCCAGCGCCTACCCCAGCGCCCGCGACGAGGCCACCCACGAACTCCAGCTGGCCTGTGCGCTGGTGGTCAACGCCGCGGCGGCCGCGGCCAGCCTGGAACGGCTGGTCAACGACCACCACATCGACCCCGAAGGCGCGCTGGTCTTCGCCTGTCTGCTGCACATCACCGGGCGCTGCGACGCGGCGCACTTCTGGTGGCACTTCGGCGCCGGTGCCGGCAGCCGGACCGCGGCCTACTGCTTGTACCTCTCCCACCGCCGCAACGGCGAGTACCGCGACGCCGCCTACTGGCGCGAGCAGGCCGCGCACGCCCCCGACGAGGAGCGCCCGTCGGTGGCGGCGTTCGACGACAAGCAGTTACTGCCGGACGCCGCCCGGCACAACCTCCTGGTGCAGTGGCACAGCGGGCTCGCCCCGACCCTGCCGACGGCCCTGGAGAACGTGATCAACCGGCTGGTCGTGGACAGCGACGACGAGGACTTCGGCGAGATCCCGCGCCCGTCGCCCACTCTCGTCCAGGACCTCGGCCGGGGCGGGTGCGCCCCGGGCCGGCCCGGTGGCATGCTCAGAGGAAGCTGACGCCCTGCGCGAGCGGCAACTCCGCCGAGTAATTGACGGTGTTGGTGGCCCGGCGCATATAGGCGCGCCAGGCGTCGGAGCCGGACTCGCGGCCGCCGCCGGTCTCCTTCTCGCCGCCGAACGCACCGCCGATCTCCGCGCCGGACGTGCCGATGTTGACATTGGCGATACCGCAGTCGGACCCGTCCGCGGCCAGGAAGCGCTCGGCCTCGCGCTGGTCGCGGGTGAAGATGCTGGAGGACAGGCCCTGCGGCACGCCGTTGTGCAGGGCGATGGCCTCGTCGAGGGTGCGGTAGGTCAGTACGTACAGGATCGGCGCGAAGGTCTCGGTGCGGACGATCTCGGTCTGCTCGGGCATCCGGACGATCGCCGGCCGGACATAGGCGGCGTGCGGGGCCTGGTCCGCCAGGCACCGCTCGCCGCCGGCCAGCAGCTTGCCGCCGGAGCGCTGCGCCTCGGTCAGCGCCTCGGACATCGCCGTGTGGGCGGCGGTGCTGATGAGCGGGCCGACGAGGGTGGCCGGGTCGAACGGGTCGCCCAGCGGCAGCTGTCCGTAGGCGTGCACGATCCGCTCGACGAGCCGGTCGGCGAGGTCCTCGTGGACGATCAGCCGGCGCAGCGTCGTACAGCGCTGGCCCGCGGTGCCCGCCGCGGAGAAGACGACGCCGCGGACGGTGAGGTCGAGGTCCGCCGAGGGGGCGACCACGGCGGCGTTGTTGCCGCCGAGTTCGAGCAGGCAGCGGCCGAAGCGGGCGGCGACCCGGGGCGCGACCTGCCGTCCCATCCGTACCGAGCCGGTCGCGCTGACCAGCGCCACCCGGGGGTCGTCGACCAGCCGCTCACCGCACTCCCGGGCCCCGAGCAGCAGCCGGTGCACCCCGGCCGGCGCCCCCACGTCGGCGGCCGCGCGGGTCAGCAGCCCGTCGCAGGCCAGGGCGGTGAGCGGGGTCAGCTCGGACGGCTTCCACACCACGGTGTCGCCGCAGACCAGGGCGACGGCGGTGTTCCAGGACCAGACGGCGACGGGGAAGTTGAAGGCGGACAGCACGCCGACCACGCCGAGCGGGTGCCAGCTCTCCGACAGCCGGTGCCCGGGCCGCTCGCCGGCGATGGTCCGGCCGTAGAGCTGCCGGGACAGGCCCACCGCGAAGTCGCAGATGTCGATCATCTCCTGCACCTCGCCGAGCGCCTCGGAACGGATCTTGCCGGCCTCGATGGTGACCAGGTCGGCGAGGTCCTCCCGGTGGGCGGCCAGGAGTTCTCCCAGGCGCTTGACGAGCGCGCCGCGCCGCGGGGCTGGCACGGTGCGCCAGTCCTCGAAGGTGCGGTGCGCCTCGGCGACGGCCTCCTCGGTCTGCTCGGGGGTGGTGGCGGCGAGGTGGGCGAGGGTTTCGCCGGTCAGCGGTGTACGGGCGAGGACGGTGTCGGCCGCCGCGGCACCCGTGTACGCGTCGAGGTCCACGCCGCAGCGGCCGAGGGCGGCTGCCGCGCGGGCGCGCAGGGCGTCGGTGTCGGGGAGCCGGTGGCCGGCGGAGTCGGTGGCGGGCATGGCGGAACTCCTGGGTGAAGGTGGGGTGGGCGGTGGTCAGCGGGCCGGGTCCGGGACGACCGGATCCGCGCCGGCCGGTTCGGTGTCGACGAGTTCCCCGTCGTCCAGTGCGCGCAGCGCCGCGCTGGCCTGAAGGGTGAACAGCGCCTGCCGCAGCGAGTGGTCCTGCTGCCGGGCGCAGAGCGCGAACGGGTCGAGCACCGGCCGGCCGATCGCCTCGGACAGCCGGTGTGCGTCGAAGGGGTCGCCTGCCAGGTCCGCGTCACGGGTGCCGTCGCCGGTCAGGTTGGAGCGGAAGATGCCGGCGGCGGAGCGGGGCAGGAAGTCCTCGTAGACGACGGGGTGGGCGGTGAGCCAGCCCTGGGTGAGCAGGCCGGCGAGGTCGGCGGGCGGGCGCCGGCCGTCCCGGGGCCGGTCGGTGACCGGCTGGTAGGTGAAGAACGCCTGGTGCGCGACGGCGAGTTGGTGCTCGGTGGCGGGAAAGCCCTGCCGCCACAGGTCGCGGGCCACCGCCTGCCGGTCGGCGCCCGGGCTGCGCGCCATCCGGCGGTCGGTCTCCGCCATGAGGTGGTCGTAGCGGGCCCGGCCCGCGCGGGTCAGGGCGATGCCCCGCGCCTCGACCTCGCCGAAGCGGACCCGGAGCGATCCGACGGTGACCCGGCCGTCGGCCGCGCGGAACCTGCGGGGCTCGGCCAGCGCCCGGAAGGAGGTCTGGCGCAGCAGGACGTCGGGGCCCTCCCAGCGCGGCGGCCCCTGGATCCGGTCGATCATGGTGATGCCGCGCTCCGCCATCCGCCGGTAGAGGGCGTCGATGTCCAGGACGCGCGGGGTGAGGTGGTTGATGTGCGTGGTGCTCACCCCGCCGATGTCGGCGGCGACCGCGGAGACGCGCTCCAGCTCGGTGTACCAGGCGCGGTCGACGGGTTCCGGGGAGAGCGCGAACGCGGCGACCGCCAGGGTGAGGAGGCGTTCGGCCTGCGGCTCGGGGAGTCCGGCGGCCTGCTCCGCGCGTTCGGCCAGGGCGAGGAGTTCCGGCGGGAAGAGTTGCCGGCGGGCAAGGAAGGCCTCGACCCGGGCTGCCAGGCCGGCGTCGAAGAAACGGCGGTCGGAGGTGGTCAGCAGGGAGGTGAAGACCCTGAAGGGGTTGCGCTCCAGCTCCTCGCCGCCGATCGGCCGGAAGGCGGTGGAGACGACGGGCACGGCGCCCTCGTCGCCGTCCCTGAGGTCGTAGAAGCCCACCGGGTACATGCCGAACGCGGCGAAGATCTGGGCGGCCTGGCGGAGTTCCGCGGGGGTGCCGACGCGGATCGCGCCGTGGCGTTCCGCGGTGACCCGGCTGATGCCGCCGAGCCGGCCCGCGTGCGGATCCCGGGCCGCGACCTCGTCGTTGACCTGCCCGGCCACGTCCAGCAGCGTGGTGTACGCGGGGACTTCGGTGCCGTACATGGCGGAGAGCCGGCGGGCGAACGCGGCGCGCAGTTGCCAGGTGGGGACCATAAGCAGCTCCGGGGGTGGGTGCGGACCGGGGTCAGATGATGTGGGCCTCGGGGCGGCCGGCGGGACGGGTGGTGTCGTCGAAGCGGGTGGCGGCGAGCGGCCCGATGTCGACGAACGGCTCGCGCCCCAGGTACAGGTCGCGGACGAGCTCGCCCACGGCGGGGGCCTGCAGGAAGCCGTGGCCGGAGAAGCCGGTGGCGTACAGGAACCGGCCGGGCCGGTTTGCCTCGCCGATCAGCGCGTTGCGGTCGGGGGTCATCTCGTAGAGGCCGGCCCAGCCGTCGACGACGGGCAGCCGGGCGAGTTCCGGTGCCCGGCGGGCCGCCGCGGCACGGAACGGGGCGAGCCATTCGCGGGTGAAGTCCCGCTGGAATCCGGGCTGTTGGCGAGGGTCGGACAGGCCCATGAGCAGCCCGCCGGCGCCGTCGTTGTGGAAGTAGAGGGTGGAGTCGAAGTCGAGGGTGAAGGGGATGCGGGGCGGTGCGGGGCGCAGCGGCCCGGTGAAGGCGATCTGCCGGCGCAGCGGGGTGACGGGGAGGTCGACGCCCGCCATGGCGCCGACGGCCCCGGACCAGGCGCCCGCGCAGCAGATGACGGCGGGGGTGCGGACGGTGCCGTGCGGGGTGTGGACGGCCTGCACGGCACCGTCGGCGGTGTCGAGGGCGGTGACCGGGCAGTGGGTGCGCACGCTCGCGCCGAGCCGGCGGGCGGCGTGCAGATAGCCGGTCACCGCGGAGCGCGGCAGTGCGTAGCCGTCGGTGGGTGAGAAGGCGGCGGCGACGATGCCGGCCGGGTCGAGGTACGGGCACAGCTCCTGGGCGGCGCGCGGGGTGATGATGCGGCTGGGGACGCCGTGTGCGTTCTGGGTCCGCACTCCCTCGGTGAAGATGGCCAGTTCGCGGTCGTCGCCCAGGAGGAAGAGGTAGCCGACGGACTCCAGTCCGACGGCGGCGCCGGGCCGCCGGGCGAAGTCCCGCCAGGCGTCCAGGCTGCGCAGGCCGAGCTGGATGTTGAGCGGGTCGGAGAACTGGGCGCGGACGCCGCCGATGGGTTTGCCGGACGAGCCGGAGGCGGGCCGGTCGCGCTCCAGCAGGAGCACTCCGGTCACGCCCGCCTCGGCCAGGTGGAACGCGATGCTCGCCCCGATGACACCGCCGCCGATGATCACGACGTCGGCCTGTTCGGGGAGGGGGACTGGGGCCTTGGCCGAGGTCGCGGTGGATGCCATCCGGGCCGCCTTCCGGTCTGCTGGTGCGGTACGGAGTGGGTGGTGGGAGGTCGGACGCACCGGTGCGGGTGGAGCGCGGTCACCGGTGGTTCAGATGGTGACGGGCGGGCCGTGCCGCGTCCATCGACAGTCGCTGGACGCGATCTATTAAGACTTCTGGGCCCCAGGGGGTTTGGCAAGGCGGCGCACGGGGCCGGGGGGCCGGCGGCGCTGGGTAGGGTGCCGCCATGGAATTGCCAGGGGTCCAGCTCAGGACGCTGCTGGAGCTGACCCGGAGCGGCACGATGACCGCGGCGGCCGCGGCCCTCGGCTATACGCCGGGCGCGGTCTCGCAGCACGTAGCGGCGCTGGAGCGGGCCACCGGCACGGAGCTGGTCCGGCGGGCCGGGCGCCGGGTGGAGCTGACGGACGCCGGGCACACGCTCGCCGACCACGCGGAGCGGATCCTGGCCGCGCAGGCGGAGGCAGTGGCGGCGCTGGAGCGGGGCCGCGGGGAGCTGCGGGCGCGGCTGCGGCTGGGGGTGTTCGGTACGGCGGCCGCGGTGCTGCTGCCGCCGGCCCTGCGCCGGCTGGGTGCCCGGCACCCCGGTGTGCGGGTGGAGAGCCGCGAGGTGGAGGTGGACCAGGCGTACGCGGAGGTGTGTGCCGGACGGGTGGAGCTGGCGCTCGGGCTGGACTATCCGGACGCGCCACTGGTCCGGGACGGCGCGGTGGAGCTGGTGCGGATGCGCTCCGAACGGTTCTCGCTCGCCGTGCCATCTGGGCGGCCGCCATGGGACGTGCCGGAGGGGCGGGCGGGTGCGCTGCGGCTCGCGGAGACCGCCGACTGCGACTGGATCCTGCCGGCGGCCGGCTCGTATTACGGGCGGGCGATCCGCGCCGTGTGCCGCCGGGCGGGTTTCGAGCCGCGGGTGGTCCACGAGGTGACCGACACCGCCACCTCGCTGGCGATGGTGGGGGCGGGGCTGGGTGTCGCGCCGCTGACGGAGCTGATGCTGCGGCTGCGCTCGCAGGGCATCACGGCGGTGCCGCTGCACGACCCGGTCGTCCGCCACATCGTGGTCGCGGTCGGCTCCGCCGCGCTGCGCAGACCGTCGGTGGCGGCGCTGATCGACGCGCTGCGGGAGGGCGCCACGCCGTAGGGCGGGTCCGCCTCACCCCGACGGAGCCGCTCGGCGCGCCCGGTCCGGCGGCCTCCCGCACCCTGGAGCGGCCCCACCGCGTCCGGCCCTGGAGGTACCGGTGAATGCCGCCCGTCCGCTCGCGCTGGCCGCGCTGCTCGCCCTCGGCACCGGCCTGCCGACCGCCCCCTGGGCACCCGCCGCCGAGCCGCACCGCACGGCCGCCCGGCCCGCCCTGTACGAGACCACCGATCTGGCGCTGTCCGGTCAGGGCGCGCACACCTACCGCATTCCGGCGCTGACCACCCTGCCGGACGGCACCCTCCTCGCGGCCTACGACCGGCGCAACGACAGCGGGGCCGATCTGCCGGGCAACGTGGATGTGATGGTGCGGCGGAGCACCGACAACGGGCGCACCTGGAGCGCCCCGAGGGCGGTGGTGGACTACGACGGCGGGGTGGGCGCGGGCGACCCGAGCCTGCTCGCCGACCGGCAGACCGGCCGGGTCTTCCTCTTCCACGCGTACGCGCCCAAGGGCGTCGGCTTCGGCAGCGCGGGGACCGGCAGCGCCCACGACAGCACCCGTGTGCTGCACACCGACTACAGCTACTCCGACGACGGCGGCCGCAGCTGGCGCAACCGGCGGCTGACCCGCGACCTCAAGGACCCGTCCTGGCATGGCATCTTCGCCTCCTCCGGGGCCGGCAGCCAGCTCTCCGGAGGACGGCTGCTGCAGCAGTACGCGTTCCGCAAGGCGGACGGCAGCATGTGGGCGGCCAGCGCGTACAGCGACGACCACGGCGCGAGCTGGCACATGGGCGCGCCGGTGGGCCCGCGGATGGACGAGAACAAGACCGTGGAGCTGGCCGATGGCCGCATCATGCTCAACAGCCGTACCAACGGCGTCAGAAGGCGGCTGGTCGCCCACTCGTGGGACGGCGGGCTGACCTACAGCGCCCCGGCCGCGGACGACGAGCTGATCGACCCGGCGAACAACGCCTCGATCCTGCGCTACGACCCGGCGGCGCCGGCCCGTCAGCCGCGCGCCCACTGGCTGCTGTTCAGCAACACGGCGAGCACCGGCGCGCGCGAGAACCTGACCGTGCGGGCGTCCTGCGACGACGGGCGGAGCTGGCCGATCGCCCGGACCGTCGCGCCGGGCGCGGCGGCGTACTCGACGCTGACCCGGCTGCGGGACGGCACCTTCGGACTGCTGTACGAATCCGGCCCGTACCGGAAGATCACCTTCGCCCGGTTCGACGGCGCGTGGCTGGGGATGCGCTGCCCGGCCTCCCTGCCGTCAGCCGCGCGCACCGCCGCTTCACACGGACGGGTCAGGTGAAGCGGGCGGCCACACCGGGCGGCTGCCGTCGGGCACGGCGGCCAGCGCATGGCCGACCGTGGGATAGCAGGAGAAGACGTTGAGGGACTGGGTGCCGATCAGCAGCCGCAGCATCCGTACGCCGAGCGACGCCAGCAGCAGCCGCCCCTCCAGCCGCCGGCACAGCCATTCCAGGGCGAGCAGACAGCTCAGTCCCCGCGAGTCGCAGAAGCGCAGGGCGGTCAGATCGAGCACCAGGAAGCGGTGGCCGGCCGAGACCACGGACCGCGCCTCGGAGAGAAAGGCCTGCTCGGTGCGGAGGTCCAGCTCCCCGCTGACCCGCAGCACCGCGCACTCCTCCGCCTCCACGATCGCAGTGACCGCCAACGACCGCATCTCCGAGCTCATGGCGTCCACCCTAAGCGCCAGGGGCGGGGGCACCACCCCGACGGTCGGCCGGCCGTCGGGCACTGGCCGGTCGCGGCCGGTGGGCGCGGGGGTGGCCGGTGTGGACGACGGGCCCGCCACCAGGCCCGTACGGGCACGCGGCGGGGCGGTGGGCCCGGGGGACACGGTCAGAAAGCAGGCAGAAACGGGCAGGTTTTCCGTGGTGACGGGCAGCTCTGCGCAGGTGGCTGCTTGCTATAAACCTGATGCGGACGGAAACGGGCAGTCCCGTGACCGAACGGAAGCCGGAATCAGCCAGAAATCGGGCAGGAGTGAGCCATGAGGGCCGAGGAACGCCAGCACCGCATCCTCGCGCTCGCCCGGCAGTCCGGCCGGGTCGAGGTCGCCGATGCCGCAGCCGAGTTCGGGGTGGCCCGCGAGACCGTACGGCGGGACCTGAGCGAACTGGAGCGCCGGGGCCTGATCCGCCGCACGCACGGCGCGGCCTATCCGGTCGAGAGCGCCGGCTTCGAGACCACGCTGGCCCGGCGGGAGACGCAGCTGGTGGCGGAGAAGCGCCGGATCGCCGCGGCCGCGGCGACGCTGGTCGGCGAGGCCGAGACGGTGTTCGTCGACGAGGGCTACACACCGGAGCTGGTCGCCGTGCTGCTGCCCACCGACCGTCCGCTCACCGTGATCACCGCGTCGCTGCGGACCGCGTCGCTGGTCGCGGCGTCCGAGTCGACCACCGTCCTGCTGGCCGGCGGGCGGGTCCGCTCCGGTACGCAGGCGACGGTGGGGTCCTGGGCCCGGGACATGCTCGCCCGATTCGTGATCGACCTGGCCTTCATCGGAGCCAACGGCGTCTCCCGGGAGCACGGTCTGACCACCCCCGACCCGGCCGTCGCCGAGGTGAAGGAGCAGGCCGTGCGCTCCTCGCGGCGGCGGGTGCTGGTCGCGGTGCACAGCAAGTTCGGCGCCAGCAGCTTCTGCCGGTTCGCCGACGTCGGCGACTTCGACGCGATCGTCACCGACGCGGGCCTGTCCGCGCCGGAGGCCCACCGCTACTCCCTCCTCGGGCCGCAGGTGCTCCGGGTCTGACCGGGCAGGGCCGCCCGGAGGAACCGGCCCGTACGCACACCCCACAGTCCCGCCGACGGCCGCCCCGGCCGCCGGACGGTCTCCCCATCGTGCCCGCGGGCACGCCAGACGTCCCCCCGTACGTCCCCAGAAAGGCAAGAGCCGTGAGAGCACGATCCCCCATGCGCAGCCGTACCTGCCGCGCCGTAGGGCTGACCTCGGTCGCCCTGGCCCTGACGCTGTCCACCGCCGGCTGCTCCGGCGGCTTCGGCGCCACGGGCAAGGGCGGTTCCGACACCCTCAACGTCCTGATGGTCAACAACCCGCAGATGGTGGATCTGCAGAAGCTCACCGCCGAGCACTTCACCAAGAAGACCGGCATCAAGGTGAACTACACCGTGCTGCCGGAGGACGACCTGCGCGACAAGATGAGCCAGGACTTCTCCAGCCAGGCCGGGCAGTACGACGTGGCCAGTCTCAGCAACTACGAGACGCCGATGTACGCCCTCAACGGATGGCTCGCCCCGCTCGGCGACCGGGCCGCCAAGGACCCGAAGTTCGACCAGAAGGACATCCTCGCGCCGCTCCGCAAGTCCCTCACCGCCGTCGACGGCCAGATGTACGCGCAGCCCTTCTACGGCGAGTCGTCGTTCCTGATGTACCGCAAGGACCTGTTCAAGGAGGCCGGGCTGTCCATGCCCAAGCGGCCGACCTGGCAGCAGGTCGCCGCCATGGCAGCCAAGCTGGACGGCTTCCGCAAGGACATGAAGGGCATCTGCCTGCGTGGCCAGCCCGGTTGGGGCCAGGTGATCGCCCCGTTGTCCACGGTCGTCAACACCTTCGGCGGCACCTGGTTCACCAAGGACTGGAAGGCGCAGCTCGACAGCCCGGAGTTCGCCAAGGCCACCCAGTTCTACGTCGATCTGGTCCGCAAGCACGGGGAGGCGGGCGCGCCGCAGGCCGGCTACACCGAGTGCCTCAACGACATGCAGCAGGGCAAGGTCGCCATGTGGTACGACGCGACCGCCGGCGCCGGCTCCCTGGAGGGCGCCGGATCCAAGGTCGCCGGGAAGGTCGGCTACGCACCGGCGCCGGTCGACCAGACGCCCAGCTCCGGCTGGCTGTACACCTGGGCCTGGGGCGTGCAGAAGGCCAGCAGGAACCAGGACGCGGCGTGGAAGTTCATCAGCTGGGCCTCCGGCAAGGAGTACGAGCAGCTGGTGGGCCGCAAGTTGGGCTGGGCCAACGTGCCCGCGGGCAAGCGGGCGTCCACCTACCAGAACCCGCGGTACGTCCGGGCGTCCGGAGCGTTCGCGCAGGCGACGAAGGACGCGATCAGCTCGGCCCGGCCCGACGACCCGGGTGTGCAGCCGCGTCCGGCCCCCGGTATCCAGTTCGTCGGCGTCCCCGAGTTCGCCGACCTGGGCACCAAGGTCTCCCAGGAAGTGAGTTCGGCGATCGCCGGCAAGCAGAGCGTTTCCGAGGCCCTGGAGAAGAGCCAGCGGCTGGCGCAGGAGGTGTCGGATGCCTACCACAGCCGCTGAGCCGACCCGGCGCGTCCGCCACGGCCGGGACGCCGTCCCGGCGGCCCCCGGTAGACAGACCGCCCGTGCCCGGCGGGCACAGCGGGCCAAGGACTGGGCCCGGCGGGCTCCGCTGCTGCCCGCGCTGGTCTTCCTGATCGTCGTGACCCAACTGCCGTTCGTGGCCACCGTGGTGATCTCCTTCACCCGGTGGAACGCGCTGGCGCCGGACAACCGCGGCTTCGCCGCCTTCGACAACTACGTGGCCGTCTTCACCGATCCCGCGATGCGCTCCTCGGTCATCACGACGGTGGTACTGACGGTGACCGTGGTGCTGGTCAGTCTGCTGCTGGGGCTGGGCCTCGCGCTGCTGCTGGACCGGAGCTTCCGCGGCCGCGGCATCGTCCGCACCCTGCTCATCACCCCGTTCCTGGTGGTGCCCGTCGCGTCCGCGCTGCTGTGGAAGCACGCCCTGTACAACGCCTCGTACGGGCTCCTCAACGGCTCACTGACGTGGATATGGGGCCTGTTCGGCAGCGACCACCCGCCGCAGCCGGACTGGATGACCGACTCGCCGCTGGCCGCGGTGGAGGTGTCGCTGATCTGGCAGTGGACACCGTTCATGATGCTGATCCTGCTGGCCGGTCTGCAGAGCCGGGCGACGGACGCGATCGAGGCGGCCCGGATGGACGGCGCCTCCGCCTTCGACATCTTCCGCTATCTGACGCTGCCCCACCTGCGCCGCTACCTCGAACTGGCCGCGCTGCTGGGCACCATCTACGTCGTCCAGAACTTCGACGCGGTCTTCACCATCACCTCCGGAGGCCTCGGCACCGCCAACCTCCCCTACACCATCTACCAGACCTTCTACCAGGCCCACGACTACGGACGGGCGTCCGCGCAAGGCGTCGTCGTCGTGCTGTGTTCGCTGCTGGTGGCGACCTTCGCGCTGCGCACCGTCTCGTCCCTGCTGCGCGAGGAGGTCTCCCGATGACCAGCGCACTGCTGACCCGGCGCCCCGCGGGCGCGCCCGCGACCCGGCGCCGGCGGCGCACCGGCAGCCTGCTGGGCCTGGCGGCCTGGCTCTGCGGGATCGCCTTCTTCCTGCCCGTCGCCTGGATGGTGCTGACGTCCTTCCACGGCGAGACGGACGCGGCGAGCAATCCGCCGAGCGTGGGTGCCCCCCTCACCCTGCACGGCTACCGCGAGTTCTTCGGCCAGGGCACCGGCGTCAGCCCCTGGCCGCCGCTGATCAACTCGCTGACCGCCTCGGTCGT